>JAEOST010000567.1 GCA_016840245.1 Candidatus Thorarchaeota archaeon | reverse complement strand
GTTATAGCTCCAACTGCAATCAGAATGCCATGCATGACTCCTTCGAATGACTTGCCCTGAGCTGACCCAACAATCTTGATTATACCTGTAGCAATCTCGGCTAGAGAAACTAATACATCCGATGCTCCAACAACACTATCCAACGTGTCCTCAAGGTCAAGGTAGTAGATAACCTCAACAACCAGACCTGGTATATTTCCAATCTCGGTCTCAAACTCTCCGAGGGTCTTACTAATCATCTCACGGAGTGGGTCATTGTCAGACACTGCAGCAATAATTCCCAATACTGGTCTTACTGCTCCATATATTGCATCCATGATGTCATCGAATACTGCTGTATCAAAGCCCATCTCATCTACGAGACCCTCCAGAATCTCAAACATATCTGGAACAGATGAAGGACCGAAGCCATCATTGTAGAATCCAGCAATCATAGTGATAACATCAAGGAGTAGACTCCCCATAGGACTAGATACTACTCCCGCAATAGAGGGTTCCACCACATCCATTAGTTCATCGCGGAAATCGTTGACATTCGTCATCTCACCCTCCATGTAGTCCTTGACAATACCCATCATTCCTCGTGCAATATTTTCAGAACTATCATTGAGTACTGGTTCTCCAAAGAATTGGACAACGAGTTGGGCAACGACTGATATCACGGATTCAATTGTGAACGAGTCAACAGTCTCGAGGACTGTCAATCCTAGCTTGACCACCGACATGATGCGAGCAAGAACTTCTTCTCCATCAGCATCGGTTAAGAGATCTAAAGCACCAACCAGCAGATCCTCTGCCACATCAGTAACAAAGGTCTCGAAGTCAAGAGTGCTGATGAAATTGATAATAGATTGTGAGAATGAACTCAACCTGGGTAACAGGGTGTCTGCAGTAGATTGGTCTAGACCAAAGGTGGCGACAAGGGTCTTGTTGAATAAAGAAGTTAATACATTGTTGACAAAGAAAGCAAGCAATGAATCGAAGACTCCCTTACCTCCATCTACAACGTCCGTCAACATATCTGATAGACCATTGTTTACCCCAAGTAGATCTACAATGAAGTTAGTTATCTCTCCAGGGAAGAGCTCTGGAAGTAGTGATATGATAGCTTCTGTAACAGTACCGATGATCTCTGAAGTACTTCCTCTAAGACTGAGTAGGCATTTGAGAAGAACCTCGATGTAGACCTTGTATTCTTCAATGAAGGGGAACTCATTTGCCAGTGCTTGGATAATGGACTTCATTGGAGAAGAGCTATCATAGTTAGCTACTATCCCAATGAAGGGTTTAATAATCTCGAAAATTGTGCGGATTGTTTCCATTGTCTCAGCATCAATAGCAATATCCACACTGTCTGAGTCAGAGAGTAACTTTAGTAGAACATTGACTATCTCACCTATTGGTCCTCTAAGGCCTGAGAATAATGGAATCTGTCCCAGTGAAAAGTCATCTGCAGCAAATTCCTCTGCAGAACCAAGTTTGATGACAGGTGAGAAGTCCTCAGGTACCTCATCTTCTGGAATCTCGACTAGGGTCCCGTCGTCGAGCTGATGGTACACAGCAGGTTCAATTGTGGGTGCGTGTTCATCCCACATTTCCTTGGTTCTTTGTTCAAGAGCAACTTCATCAATTTGACCGACTATGTCTACTGGTTCCAATGTGCGTGAGAACATCTCGTTGAAATTGTCAGCAAAAAGGGAAATGGTAATGCGTCGTAAATCCTCAGCAGCTTTCTTGTAATCGTTATCTTCATCCATTCGATTCTCAATTGCATCTGTAATTGACCAGATGTCGTGAACAGCTAGAAGTAGTGCATCGGTCTGCTCAGTTTGACTATGGATGATATCTGGACTATCGTCATTGATGTAGCGATCCATTGAGAGTGTATTGCCCATACCTACAACATGTTGCGTAGACTGGTGTTGAGCCAATATCTTGTAGAATTGCTGCCATGTGATTGAAGCATCAGGAAACGTGACATGAGTCAGATTCGACTGGAATGCATAGACCGCAACCCATGGTTCATCCATCAACCAGTATTGAAAACCTGATAGGGAGTCAACTGGTACTAAGATAATGGACTCAAGCCTAAACGACGCAATCTCCTCTACGATATCAACAACGGTGCTCATCATCTCGTCGTCATTGTCATAATAGATGTATATAGAATCTAGACGATAACGTCTTGATGGGTTTGGAGCAGATTCCTCATACTCCACCATTGCATGACCAGCCCATACCGCTTGAGGTACGAACCCAATCACAAAGATAGTAATCAACATCACAGAAAGAATTTGGACCCGGATATGTCTCCTACGCATCTTAGACACTCCCATTTAGCGTGCAACTGTTCGGATGGGAATCGGGTAGATGGAATTACCTTCTGAATTCTGAGCGTTGAAGATTTCACCTCTCCCGAGTGACTTCTCCTTTACAGTCGAATAATAGCGTTAGATGCAAATCACGTTATAATAGTTCGCACAAATATTTTCGTGCATAATCCCTCTATTCGAAATTACGTTTGATAGAGTAAATACTGATATTACCTCCATCTGGTACAACATTTTCCAGTGAGGAGGCCAATTTCTTAAAGTGAGAGCTTAAATCTTAATTCCATCTAGTAGGCTGCATGCATGCCACCAGATTATTGTTACTCTCTTTTCTAACACTCTCACCCCTCGTGAGTGGAGTGGGAATTACAAGTGTTACTTCTGAAAGTGACTATGTGTTCACACCTTCAAATGGGTATGGCATTGTACGTAACTGGAC
>JAEOST010000566.1 GCA_016840245.1 Candidatus Thorarchaeota archaeon | reverse complement strand
CGCTAGGAGGTCGAATGGGTCCGATCTCATATCCCATATAGTCTTCATTACATGCGTTCATGATTCATTCGTCTAGATACAATATGTCGTCATATGATTGTCTGTATAGTCCTGTCTGCTGACGTTTTTGGTCAAATACATGACCCATTATACCAATAGACCTTCCTAACACAAAGAGTCCATTCAGAACCTCAGATTCAATCATCTCCGTCTTCTCCTCTTCTGTAAGATTCAGAGATTCCATGAGGTCAAGAAAACAGATTCCTATGCAGCCATCGACATTGAGAATCAGATTATTACGCTTTGCTGTTGTCAGTTTCTCCACTTCAAGTGCATAGTCCAAGTATTTGTGTTCCTGAAATGACTCAAGAACGAAATCCCTCAATAATTCCACACGAACATCTGGATTCTGAACTGATTTGACTCTGTGACCAATACCTGGGATATTGATTTTAACCTCATTTTTCATGTAATCTATGAACTCTTGGGGACTCATGTTAGAATCATATGCCATTCTAAAATACTTGGCAGCATCAGATATTGCACCACCGAAGCGGGGACCGATAGTCAGGATTCCACTTGAGAGTGATGAAACAAGATCCCTACCAGCTCTAGCAGCGACGATTGCACTATGTGCTCCTGACACTGCTGGACCATGATCTGCTATCAATTTGAGTACAAGATCAACATACTCCTGAGCGAAAACAGGAAGCTCTCTCTTCAGCCATAAGAGTCCTATCACATAACCCAGTGATTGCTTCTCCTTTACGATTTTATCAATTGGAATCCCATTATATGTCAAAATCTCACCTCTCTCATCTGAAATTGTACTAGACACACTTGCAGTACGTCTAACCATTTCTAGCTTCAATGCAACATCAAAATCCATGGGAACTCTGGCTGGTTCCTTTTCTTCAACTTCTTCAATAACACCAGTTTCGAGCAGGGATGAATATGTTTCGCGGATTTTATCACCCAGCCCATCAAACGACTTTGGTACAATCACACCCACTTCAGCAAGGGCTTTGTTTTTTGCATCTGCTGTTTCTCTCTTAGTATCTGCCATTGCACCTGCATGACCAAATTGTACTCCTGGTGGTAGTATTCTTGCAGATGTTCCGGTTACCCACATCACCAGCGGCTTAGTAATACGACCTTCCCTTTTTGCATCTACAATCGCATATTCATCTAATCCGCCTATTTCACCCAAACATACAATCATCTTGATGTCAGGATTCTTTTCAAATCTCATGATGTGGTCAATAAGACGACTGCCTGGAAATCTATCTCCTCCAATTGCAATACCCTCATTCACTCCATCTGCATTCTGAGATATCATGAAATACATCTCATTGCTCATGCCGCCTGATTTTGATACGAATCCAACACTCCCTGGTCTGTACAATTTAGATAATCGAATATTTTCAATTGTACCCGCAGCATTACCGATTTTGAACGCTCCCGCTTTGATACCTCCAACGGTTGCAGGTCCAATAATCACTTTATCTTTCTCATCTGCTATCCCAATTAATTGACGAGTCTGTCGTTCTGGGATGCTCTCTGCAATAATGATCACTGTTCTAATATTGTTAGAAGCTAGTGCTTCTTTGGAGGTCTGGTATGCCGATCGATATGATGAGAAGTTGATAAGCACATCTGCATCCTGATGATTTTTCAGCGCATCCTCAAGAGATTTGTATACTGGAACTACTATCTCTTGAGAGCCCCAGAATGCTCTATGTCTTGTCTTAGCTCTTTCTTGATTTGGTCTAATAATGGCAGCCACACTTGGTTTCTTTCTTCTGCACATGAAATCGTAATCAAGCATTCTCTGAACAGCATCTCTCTGGAATCCAAAGACCAAAGCCCGCGTCTCGCTGGTAAACAGTTCATAATCTTTCACTGCTTACTCCTCCAAAGCTATTCGAACTATCTGGGTCATGGGGGTATGTCTGTCATAGACCTGAATGGGAATATCAATCTCCTTTCCCAGATTTTCCATTAATTGGAGACCCTCTCTCTCATTGGGTCCGCCACGTCGTACATAGACTCTAACGTTACACTCTTTCAATTTAGATGCATTTTGACGCATCGCTCTGACAATGCCATCAAATGTATCTCGAACATCGGTGAAGTTTGCGATTCCTCCCCCAATCAATAGTATCTTTCCTTTGGCAGATTGTTCTGTATTCTTGCACATAAGATCGATAATGGTTTTTGAATAGAGTTCTAGGTGCTCTTTTG
>JAEOST010000057.1 GCA_016840245.1 Candidatus Thorarchaeota archaeon | reverse complement strand
CCCCACTACAACAGCTTCTTTACCCACCAGAATGGTCTTGATGTTCTTACTCAGTTCCTCGAGGTCTCGTGAGAATCGCTCAAATGTGAATTCCTCTTCATCAGGTGAAATGACATCCGAGAAGTCCCTTCTATAGACATAGTGTCCATCTAGTTCAGAGTCCTTTGCCACATAGATTGATCCCCAGCCCTTGAGTCTTACAGTTAGGATTGAGCCATCGACAAAATCCAGTTTCAGATGAATCTTCTTTGGGATTGAACTAACATCCTCATGATACAGAATGGTTCCTCCATATTCAGGGGAGATGATGAGATTTAGCTTTTTGTCAAACTTCACAACAATGCAGTTTCCTCTGAATACGACACTATCAACGGTTCTTCCTCTCAACTGGTCGAACACTGAACCATCTTCGTTCACCATCTTAGACTTCTGAAGCTTCTCCAGTTCATCTAAGCTCCAGTCATCAATCTCTTTTCCTACTATTACCCTATTCATCTGTGTCCCTAGTATGCTAGCCTCGGGTAGTTCTATGCTCATTGGCTTTGTCTCCTAAATCCCAACACCAGTTCCTTGATGCATTATCTAATAAAATCTCATCTTCTATTGTTCAGTTTTTTTAGTACTTTTAATACTACTTAGTTAGTAACACTTATCTAGGAAGTGAGCTGCGTATTCCTTGGCGATAATTCATGAGTGACTCGAACATCGACAAGATTCATGATTTCCTCAGCGATGCTGGAGAAGACATCACATTGGTCCTTGCGTCACTTGCTCACAACAAGAGAATGCAAGCAGTCCAACTACTCTCAGTTTCCGAGCGTGACTTCGGAGAACTGCAGGAAGTCACTGGGCTTAGTAAGACTGCTCTTGTTCATCATCTGAACAAGCTGGTAGACAGTGGTGTTATCAACAACATTGAGAGAGGTCGTTACGAACTCAGTGATGACGGACTTGTTCTACTCTCGTCAATCATTGAGGCTTACTCGGAATCAGATAGGAGACGTCGAATCATTGCTTCTAAGAGAGCTGACTACATCGAGCGACTCCATGCCAAACAACCCATAGTAGATGATTCTGATATTCGTATCATCGAACTACCACCAATGAAAGTCGCCTCAGTTCGAGTGATTAGCAAATCTCCAGAGAATGACGCTTGGGCAAAGATGCGAGAGTGGGCTGAACCACTAGGTTTCTTCGATGACCTTGAGCAGCATCCAGTCTTCGGATTCAACAATCCAAATCCGTCACCTGGCAAGAAGGAATACGGATACGAATTCTGGATCAGAGTTGAGCCGGATTTCGAAGCGGATGCCTCTATGAATAAACAAGGTATCAGCTTGAAGAACTTTGAGGGGGGTCTCTATGCTGTCACAACCTGTCGCTTGTTGGAGGAGATGCAGTCGGACCACTTCAAGAAGCATAACCAGCTTCCGAGTTGGAAGCGACTCATGGACTGGTTAACATCTTCTAAAGATTACAAGAAGGACAAACGACTCGGTCTTGAACGTCAACATGATCCTCATGCATCAATAGAGGATCTGCGGCTAGACATACACATGCCAATTAGGAGAATTAGGAGGACCACACGGTGAAGGAACAGAAAGAGATCCTTGAGTTGTACAACACCTCTCTCGAAGAGTTCATTGAACGAGTCAAACAAGACACGAATATCATCGCTGGCATTCTATTTGGAAGCCTTGTATCAGGACGAGTTTGGGAGGAATCTGATATTGACCTACTTCTCATCTCGAAGGATGAATCAAGACCATCCGCTCTCCATTGGTTAGCTGATGGTGATATTCTCATTCAGGTAGGTATACAATCAAGAAGTAACTTCCGTCAGAGCGTTGAACGGTCATTAGACAGTTCACTGGTCTTTCACATCTTGTCCACAGGAAAACTGCTATTCTCTAAAGATGAGAGCCTGACCAAGTATATTGAGGATGCTCATGAGATTGGTGAGCGAGACAGACAGATGCAGCTATTCCGGCTTGCAATGCATATACCAGGTAATCTGAGCAAGGTCAGAAAGTCATTGCATGTTCATAATGATCACATAGTGGCTTTCCGTTTCCTGATGTATGCTATGGAGATGATTGCTCGAATAGATCTGGTCCGGAGTGGAATCATACCTGGTAGGGAATTCTTGCAGCAAGCAATTGACAACAATCCCATGCTCTTCAACACCCTTTACACTGATATGGTGAGTGAAGGAGCTACACGGGATGCTGTTGAGAATGCACTTCAACTATTGACAAACTATCTAGAAGAGCAGACTCCAGAGATCTACCAACCTCTTCTAGACTTCATCGTGAGTGATGGTGGGCACTGCGGTGCAACTCTCATTGATACTCACTTCAAAAAGAAACTCGGTTTACAATCTGGGGCCACGCTAATCGACGTGTGTGAATGGCTAGCTAATCAAGGTGTGATTCAGAGAATGCCACGCCCTCTGAGACTAACTAGCAGGAGTCGACAGGAGGAGATGGAGGCAGCTTACTATTTCTCGGAGGATGATCTACTATGAGAACAACAATAGAAATTGCAGGGGCTCGAGAGAACAATCTAAAGAATG
>JAEOST010000565.1 GCA_016840245.1 Candidatus Thorarchaeota archaeon | reverse complement strand
GGAGTCCATTATAGGTCAAGATCATGATCACTATGGTCTAGGTATATCCCTGATCCTTTTCTCCATTGGATTCCGACATACTTTGCAATACGGTCACCTTGACTCGACCATTCGGTTGCATTGACGATATCGAGAGACCCACCATTGATCCCCCCTGGAATTGTCGCCTCCAGCTCTCCACCAGTATTCACATGAAGGCTCAGAGTATCATCGAAATCTGGATTCATATTTGTACTAGCATATGACACCGCGGACATATCTTTGTAGTAGAAACCAACATAGATGTGAACTGCGTGTTCTAATTCATCCCATGAGTTCACTTGGATGAAGAACAATGGATTTTGATCTTCATCGAAAATGACAAACATCAGATTACCTTTGTAGCTGGATGATGGTTGTATTGTTTCAATCTCAACTTCAAGACTATCGAATTCAGACAATGAGAATGGATTCTCAAACTCCTTGAACCAAAAAGGACCTGTTTCCCAACCAGAATTTGAAGGACAATGAAGATATCCATCGTCAGAGGAAAGACTCCCTGAGGCAGTACCCCATCTAGTCCAACCGTCCCACTCTGTGTAGTATTGCCATCCATCAGTACTCGTACAATCATCATGCCACTGATTCTCAGCTGGTGGTGTTGTTGTTGTGGTGGTTGTCGTGGTTGTGGTCGTAGTAGTACTTGAATCATCTATTTCTTGATTCAAAGCAATATCATGAATTCGATGATCTAAATAGACACCAGTACCTTTGCGCCACTGTACACCTATGTAGTGAATCTCTCTTGTAGTTTCAGCAGACCAACTGTCTTCAGCCACAAGCAGGCCACTACCTTCTGTTCCGATTTCACCCATCAGACCAGTACTTTCATCATAGTAGATGCTGATTTCATCGAAGAAGTTGGGATTCATGTCAGTGACATAGTAACTGACAGAGGTGTCATTTTCGAATGTGTACCATGTATAGATGTGAACTGCGTGCTCCAATTCATCCCATGAGTAAACACCCATTGAAAACACTCTATCTTTGTCCTCATCAAATAGCCCAATCCAAAGACTTCCCTTGTATGACTGCGAAGGTTGTATCACTTCATCTCGAATCGACCAAGAATCGAAATCGGATAGATTGAATGCACCATCAAACTGCTTGAACCAGAAGGGTCCATCTGCATAACCTGAATTTTCAGGGCAGTGAAGATATCCACTGTCAGAGGCAATGGTTCCACTTGCAGTATCCCATCTTGTGTAACCATCCCATAATGAGTGAGTTTGCCATCCTGTGACATTTGAACAGTCATCATACCAAGTTGATAGGTACTCAGTTTCATCTGGGAGAACGACAGACACCTGATCATCACAATCGATAACGATATCATGAAGACGATGATCCAAGTAAGTACCAGTGCCCTTTCGCCATTGAACTCCAAGGTAAGAGATGTTTCTAGAAGTTTCTTGGGTCCACAGACTTTCTTCAAGAATTAGTTCGCTTCCTTGAGTATCGATAGAACCTCGTAAACCATCACCTGGTTCGTAGTAGATGCTAACGTTGCCGAAGAAGTTTGGACTCATGTCGGTAACATAATAGGCTACAGAAGATCCGTTCGCAAATGTATACCATGTGTAGATGTGGACAGCGTGTTCCAGCTCATCCCACGAATAGAGTCCAATCCTGAAGACCGGTTGTTTGTACTCATCAAATAACCCAATCCAGAGGTTGCCTTTGTAGGATTGAGACGGTTGTATCACTTCATCTCGAATCGTCCAAGAATTGAATTTAGAAACGCTGACACTTTTATCAAACTCCTTGAACCAGAAGGGTCCAGTTGCATATCCAGAGTTTACAGGACAGTGTAGATAGCCATCGTCAGAAGCTATTGTACCACTAGCAGTATCCCATCTTGTGTAACCATCCCACGATGTATGATCTTGCCATCCTGTGACATTTGAACAATCATCATGCCATGGAGTCGTCTGAGCTAGAGAATGATCTCTTGATGGAGCGGTATCCTCCACTGCAGAATCAGAAGCCAAGCATCCAAATGACACACATGGCAGGATGAGTAACATTACAAGAATCGGAAGAGATAGTTGAAGTCTTTTCAATTTTCTAACCCCCAGTTACGCATATTGGAATCCTGGTGGAATATCAGTACCACTCTTTTGTTGGCAGATAATTGCACCACCGATGATAATTATAACCGCAATACTACCAATGGTAATCCCAATTGATAAGAAATCAAAATTACCACCAGGTTGAATCACGATGACCTGAACAATGTCAATAGCTCTGTTGTAAGAACTATCGAGAGCAACCAGCTTATACTCATAGGTACCTGGTGCAAGATCACTAGCGATGATATGTATCACATCAACAGAATTCTCCCAATCACCAGTTTCAAGAAGAACATCGTCCCTATAGATCTCATATTCACCAGGACGTATGTCGGATATCCTCCACGTGATATCGATATATGCGGTGCCGTATGAAATCTCAATATCGATAGGTCTATTGATTGTTGGCGCAGTAGTATCATCAACAGTTACCTCAATGATATCAGAAACCTCATTTCCGGATTCATCAGAAACCACAATCATGTATTCATATGTACCCAAATCTAATCCAGATATATCAATCTCAATTTCATACCCACCCCAAACACCGGATTCGTAGAAGACATCATCTTGATAGAGCACATACTCATCAGGATATAGATCACTCACTGACCACAACAAAGAATTTCCTGATGATCCAAGTTCCATAACTTCATCGACTGGATGAGAAATAGTTGGTGCTGTAGTATCAACT
>JAEOST010000564.1 GCA_016840245.1 Candidatus Thorarchaeota archaeon | reverse complement strand
TATCAGTGAAGTAGCATGTTATCTCTTTGAGGATCTTTTTTGAACCAAACCATGTGGAAAGATTCTGGACTTTTATGAGATGTTCTTGTTCCATTTAGACAAGCCTCCTTGTCACTTTTCGCGAGATAAGATTGGCAATGACATCTATTGCAAGGACCATCATCATGAGACCTAGGGCTGTACCATGAGCTTTGACTTGTAGATACTCACGCGGATCAGTGACATAGGCCCATATTGTATAGGGCATTGATGCGACCCATGAACCCGGTCCGGTTACACTTGTAGGGACTATCAAACTGTTTCCAGCTGTAAATATGAGCGGAGCTGTTTCTCCCATGATTCTTCCAATTGATAGTAGGACACCTGTTATGATACCTGGAAATGCTGCTCGGATTGTGACCTTCCAGGTAGTTGCCCACTTAGATGCACCTAACGCAAGTGAGGCTTCTCGTAGTGAGACCGGCACGGAACGAAGAGCCTCCTGAGTAGTTCTCAATACAGTTGGAATCATCATGAATGCAAGTGTCAAGCTCCCCGCTAGAATTCCCATTCCAATGTGTAAGAAATCAACAAGAAATGCAAATCCAAAAGCACCAAATACAATCGATGGAATGCCTGCCATCACGTCCGATGTGAACTCGATTAAACTTCTCATTTTTCCGGGACGAGTATACTCACTGATGTAGACTGCACCAAAAACACTCAGTGGAATACCTACAGCACCAGCAATGATAACAAGCTCGACAGTTCCGACAAATGCGTTTCTAATTCCTCCCTCCAGTCCAATACCTGGGAATGTCAAGAAGAATTCAATACCCTGTCCTGGGCCCGTGCCGAACACTTGCCAAAATCCAATGGATGCAACCTGAAAGAGGACCAAGAAGAATGGAGATATCACAATTAGAATGACTATGCCTAAAATTAACTTGAACAGAAAGTCACTGAATTCTCTACGGCTGCTTACTTTCTGTCTTAACCACGATTCGACTTGCACTCTCTTGCTTTTCAGGTCAGCTTCTGAAATAATAGTTCGAGACAATTCTCAACTCCCCCTACACTAACCCTCGTGTTTTCATTCCCCATCTTATGAACAGCTTCGCTACAGCTGTAAAGCAGATGGACATTATCAGTAGCACTAATCCAACAGTAAACAGAGCGGATCTCCAAAGCGGAAACACAAAGGCATAACCAAGCTGATTGGTGATGATACTTGTCATCACATATGTTGGATCGAAGATTGTAAACGGAATTTGAAGTGAGTTTCCGGTAACCATGAGAATAGCCATTGTTTCTCCAACAGCTCTACCCAATGACAAAACCACTGCAGCTCCAATTCCCGGAATTGCTGAGGACACGACGACTTTCCTAGCAGTTTCACTCTGTGTAGCTCCCAGTGCAAGAGATGCCTCGCGCAAGCTCCTTGGGACTGTTAGCATAGCGTCATTTGATATTGCCACCACTGTAGGTAGCAGCATTATGGCCAGTATCACACCTCCAGCTAAGAGACTCAATCCATTCGTGGTCACACCAAAGGTTGGAGCAAATGAATTACTTATCCATGGAACGAGAGCAACATATGCCCAGAGTCCGTATACTATTGATGGAATTGCGGCCATCATCTCGATGATCATGCGTATGGGTTGTCTAAGCCTCATCGGGCAGAACTCGCTGAGGAAAATAGCACCACCAACACCGAGTGGTACTGCCAGCCCGATTGCGATACCTGTGCACATCAATGACCCAACAACAAAGGTCCCTATCCCATAGAGATCACGATTTGGATCCCAAGTAGGACTCACTATAATTCCAGGACCTCCTACAGGATCAGTCAATATCGGGGCGGATTCAAACCAAAGAAATGTGAAGATCAAGATGATGATCAGTGTACTAACAAAAGCGGGTATCAATAGACCTAGGCGACCAAGCTTATCGACTCGCCCTGGCCTATCAGCATTCTTGAATTCAATCAGCGGGTCAATGATTGCTTCTTTCACACGCGCAACAATCACATGTAATTTTGCTACTTCTGTTTCACCTTGAATCTCAGTATCACTCACACATATCCCTCCCAACTAACCAACAGATGATTCAAGATTCCCCAAAATGTCAAGTGTATACAACTGAGCTGCAGTCCCATTAATCGGAACATACCCTATTGTTGCTACATATTTCTGCCCTTGAATCATGCACCACGACATGTAAGTTAGAGTCGACCAACGAAGATTGTCCTCATTGATGAGATAGAAGAGTAGTCGTGCTACGGGATAT
>JAEOST010000563.1 GCA_016840245.1 Candidatus Thorarchaeota archaeon | reverse complement strand
GATTGTTTGTACAGATAATGGTGTATAGTCCTAAATCATCAGCCTTCCTAACTGATGCTTCGATGTCAGCAAGCTGCATTCTATTCTCAGAATGATTAAGAAGGGTTCCAGAGCACCCAGCTTCAACCAACGTTTCGCCAAGTGCGTGACCTGTGAAGCGACCAGGATCACCAGCATCCAGATGCTGAGAGAACACTGGAATCTCAACTGCACTACTGACTCTATAGAGATCAGGTATCTGGGGCGCTACAACAATTGACACCCCATATTCTTTTGCAACCTTATCGCACTTCTTTGCGAGAAGAACCGCCCTCTCGCCGGTTGCTTGAGTATACGTCTTGAAGTTGATAGCAATGACAGGTAGATTGATTTTGACCAATACTGTTCAGTCCTACCGAGCTGCACCAATAAGCAGCTTCAGCAGGGAAACTCGCGCATAGCCGCGCCTATTAAGGTTGCTAACGTCCTCACGAATCTCAATCTTGACGAACTTACCAGCTTCAGGAGCCTTGTAGAATTGCATGAAAATATCTGAGAACATCTTGAAGGTTGCAGCTGAGAGGAGGTCCTGAACAACTTCATTACCAATACGAATATGGGCATCATGTTTAGGTGCTGCTCCAGTCTGCACTTGGATTTCTCCGAGTGATTGTTTCTCTATACGGAATCGCTCACCCATAGCCATGAACTCTAAACAGAACTCATCTGGCCCCTCAATTGTGCCAGATATCTCGGGGTCGTTGAAGAGGTACATCAATCGATCTTGGATTGTATCATGATAGGGTATTGTACCACCCACATCTTCAATCTCAACTTCTTCAATAACTTCATACTCCATTTCTTCTTCCACGGTCTCTTCTGGAGTTGTTTCCACTGATTCAGACGCTTCAATAATTTCTTCTTCGAGTTCAATCTCTTCAGCATCTACTTCAGTTTCGGGTTCTTCTTTATCTTTCTTCTTACGTCCGCGCAGTCGTCGCATTACCATTTTAGGCTTACTCCTTGTTAACCTTGAATTGTGTCCCAACAGCAACTATGCTGTACAGCCTAAATCTGGTGATAAAGATAAAAAAAGGTACTTAGTTTGTGTCCTTCTCAATTTTGACTACTTCTGGTAGCTTAGCAAGGTTTTCCAGTTGAGCAATCAATGGAAGAGTGTCTGAGCGTTTATTCGCACCCCAGAGCTCGTCAACAAGCAAATCTCGAATTGCTATCCGAATCACTTCGGATCGGTTTGGATACATACCAGCCTTGATCAGCTTATCCACACCATCGACATAAGACTCTGGCATGCAAATAGTTACAACTCTCATATTGACCAAGCAGCATGATGGATTAAGGAGTAATGAAAGGGTGTCTGATACTGGTGCGTATCAGGGTATTACTTGGTTGAATATCCATGACAATATACTCAGAGAGTGGGTATACCAATTCTGAAACCGTAGTCTGTTCGGTCCACAGAGTTTAAGAAAGGTAACACAATTGCGAAGAAAGATTCAACCACATATAGGGTGAAACTATTGAGCAAGAAGAAAACAAAGGGTGGAAAGGTCCGAGCTAGTCACATACTTGTAGAGAAACATAGCCAAGCAGTTGAGCTTATTCGCAAAATAGCAGAAGAGGGTGATGACTTTGCTAAGACTGCAAGAAGCTTTAGCAGTTGCTCATCCAAGAAGAAAGGCGGTGACCTTGGCTGGTTTGGCAAGGGGCAGATGGTTGCAGAGTTTGAAAAAGCTGTATTCTCAATGAATGTTGGACAAGTCACACGTGACCCTGTAAAAACTCAGTTTGGGTATCATATCATCAAGCGTACAGGATGAATTAGTGAGTTAATAGTTCTCAGAGATGGTGGTCCATCTCTTTTTAGACTCAAAAGGAAATGATGGCGGAACATAACTGCTCCGCCGCTTGTTTTACTCTGCTGAGTCAGAGGTGTTTTTTGCTTTGCCTTTTGGCACAATTTCCTTCTCAGTGAACCGTGTAGAACACTTGTCGAGTACCGTTGGCAGTGTCGTGTATTCCATATCCTCTGTGTGTAGTCTATGAGGCATGAATGGCCCATGACGTCTGAGATAGTCTGCTGCTTCCATTCCACGCTGTCTGGTGATGTCAAATGCAACATCATCAAATAGGTCGACGGGACCAAGGAGCATTCCATTGCTGACCTGGAATCCCAGAGCAATAACTCGTGGTGGACCATCGAATCTTGTACATCGAGAGTCCTTTAGAGCTACTGGAAGTAGGGGTCCTGCATGGGATCCTCGCATCCATCCAGATACAAGATGTGGAAGTGTAAAAGCCTCAAGAACCTCACCCATGGCTGGGAGACCAGAGTGTGCACGAACTATTGCAACAGGATCATCTTTACCAACATATTTGCCTGCAACATGGTGAAGCTTGTCTGTGCTGACGGCGCATGTGACAAGTCCATCTTTACGATAGACCTTCTTTATCACATATCTACCAGTACTGCCAATCAGAGCAAGAAGATCGTACATCTCCTCTGGACATGACATCTCCATATAACATGGAACATCCTTCATGATGTCCTGTATAACAAAGATAAAACCGTCGTGAAGATTGGGGTCAATTACGAGCCCAGCAGTGTTGAATGGGTCTGCGTAGATCTTGAATACGGGGAGGTTGTATGCACCAGGCTCTGTCTTGTCTGCCATAAAGATAGCAAAAGGTTCTGACTTGCGTTCCTCAATAACCATCTCTGCGGATCCGGGTCCCATTCCCTTGACGTTTCCACTGAAGGTGTCAGCGAGGATATCTTGACCTGCTGCATAGATTTTCTTCTCTCGAGCAACCTTTGTACCTTCCATGAAGGTGTCCCAAGCTAGGCGATGAATCTCTTCATTATTCTCGCCCTTTGTGTGGGTCATGATTAGCTCAAGGTCGTCACCAGCGTGAGTGACATGGAAGTCTTTGATGATTTTCTTCGAAACAGCCTCTTTCATAGACTTTCGTGCCATCTCAAGGAGGAAATCAGGAACAACAACGTGTCCTGCTAATGAGCCGATATCGGCTTTGATTACACTGAGAGTGGTTTCAACCATTCAAACTCGCTCCTGTATAGTATTTACGAGTAATTATCGGGCTCCAGAGGTCCCTTTTTGTATCTTTATGTAGGACCCTCTGAAGTCACTCGACCCCTCAACTATTTTACAGCCATATAATAGTTATGTAAGCTCACAAGTAATGTCGAAACTGAAATAGGCAGGTGATTATGTCATAAAACGAGGAGAGTCACGATGCCAAAGGACGTAGTATCAGCTTCAAGGCCTGAAACACCTGACAGAAAGCAGTATCATATTGAGGTAGAGCGAGGAAAGGTTGCACCTACAGTACTTCTACCTGGAGACCCGGGTCGAGTAGCAAAGATAAGTTCGAAATGGGACTCATTTGAGGAGGTAGGGTCTCACCGACAATATGTCACACATACCGGGATCTACAAGGGCACTCCAATTTCTGCTTGCAGCACTGGTATTGGCGGGCCTGGAACAGCAATTGCTATTGAAGAACTTGCCAATGTGGGAGTTCGAAACTTCATTCGAGTAGGTAGTTGTGCAGCGCTGAAGGAGGAGATTGAGATTGGAGACCTCATCATCTCAACTGGAGGTGTGCGTCTTGAGGGGACCAGCAAGCAGTACGTCAGAATCGAGTATCCAGCTGTTGCTTCGTATGAGGTGATTCTTGCTTTGATTGAGGCGGCTGAGAATATTGGAGTGAATTATCATCTGGGTCTCTCTGCATCCACAGATAGTTTCTACCTAGGCCAATCGAGACCTGGCTTCAATGACTATGAACAGGAATGGAGCAAGAGTCTGATTACCGAGCTACAACGAGCTAATGTAGCCAACTTCGAGATGGAGGCTGCCACTGTCTTCACCTTAGCCAATATCTATGGATTTAGATCCGGAGCGGTTTGCGCGGTATATGCTAATCGTGTGAGGGATGAGTTTGCAGTACGAGGGGAGAAAGACGTAATC
>JAEOST010000562.1 GCA_016840245.1 Candidatus Thorarchaeota archaeon | reverse complement strand
AGTCATTGATGCACTCAATGTTGGTGACGCTGTTGACATGGGAGCACTTGGATTTCAGCTATTGCTGAGTCTTATGTATTCACTAGGTTTACCTTTCTTTATCATGGCATTCATTCTTCCAGTGATAGTAGCCAACGAGGTTCTTCTGAAGCGTTCACAGAAGAGTGTGGCAAAATTGGCAGTACGATTTGGCGCACGTGTGATTGAAAGTGAAGAAATCAAGGTCATAAAATCAACAAGGAAGCTGGCTCAATCATTGGACTTCATTGAGTCCGGTGATGAACTAAAACCCAGACTTGACCAATCTAGACCCAAGACAGAAATTGATCGTAGGGATAAGACGGCTGCACCTACTGTTGTATCTTCACAGAAGAAGAAGTCGACTAAGAAGAAAGAGGGTAAGAAGAAGAAGAAGAAGAAGAAGTAACCACTTCGTTTAACTACCTGCACATTCAACCCAGCTGAGTTTGAGGTTGTTCTTTGATGTATGATATGACAGAGCTCATGGGAGCTGCTTCTGCTGGACACGCAGACAATGTACGTAGATATCTGAAGATGGGTCAGGATGTCAATGCACATCGAGGCAACGGACGTACTGCTCTCATGTATGCCGCAACCACTGGTGGCTCTGTTGAGGTTGTAGAGATTCTTCTAGATGCAGGTGCAGACATTGATGCTCAAGATAACCAGGGCTGGACAGCACTCATGGCTGCAATTGATCAAAGGGTTCATGACATTGTGATGACACTGATATCTCGAGGTGCAGATGTCAATATCGCAACTGAACGTGGTCAGACTGCACTTCACCTAGGAGCTGCGACCGGACAGGAGGCAATTGCTAATGCACTTCTGGATAATGACGCAGACCCTACAGTTGTTCGTGTTGATGGATTCACAATTCTGATGGCTGCAGCTCAGGGGAATCAGATTGCACTCACAGAACGATTGATTGATGAGTTTAAGCTCGAAGTGGACTTTGCCGCTGAAGATGGCTGGACCGCACTTGCCTACGCGTATGAATTTGCTGGAACCGAGTTATCTAAACTACTCATACTAAAGGGTGCAAATCCCGACTGGTGTGATGAGGATGGCTATTCCCTGCTGATGCAAGCCACAGGGCAGGGTCGAGAAGATTTTGTAGATTTCCTACTTACCAATGGATCAAATGTAAACCATGCAAATCCCAATGGTTGGACATCCTTAATGATAGCATCTCAAGAGGGACGTGCTGGTATTGTGAGGAAACTCATCGAACACGGTGGTGATGTTTCTGCAGAGATGGACCAGGGCCAGTCGGTGATTATGTCAGCTGCGTTTGAGGGTAAAGGTGAATGTGTAGCAATTCTCTTAGATGCAGGAGCTGATATCACAACAGTACGTCCTGATGGATATTCGTGCCTACATGCTGCTGCACAGGGTGGTCTACCAGAGTTAGCTCTACAGGTGATTGATTCTGGTGTTGATGTGAACATTGCTAGTGTAGATTCAAACTATACTCCTCTACTTACTGCAACAATGAATGAACATCTACTAGTTGTCAAGGTATTGATTGAGAATGGTGCAGATATTAATCACGCACAGGAAGAGGGAATGACTTCGTTGATGTATGCAGCCTATAGAGGATATTTTGAGATAGTAAAATATCTCGTTAGAGAGGGTGCAGATCTTGACCTTCAATGCTCTGAAGGTTTGAACGCACTTTTCAGAGCTACAGCCAATCAACAAGCAGAGATTGCAGAGTATCTCATCAAAGCTGGTGCTGACATCCACACTCTTGAAAACGAGGGATGGAATCCCCTGTTGTCTGCTGCATCAATGATGCTTGAATCTGTAGTATTGCTTCTCTTGGAAAAGGGTGCTGATATCAAACACACCCGTCCCACTGGATACAATGCTCTGATGGCTGCGGCAGTTGGAGGAATCATCCCACTAGCTAAACTATGCATTGAAGAGGGCTTCAATGTCAATGCTACAGATGAGAGTAATGTCACTGCATTGATCTACGCAGCAGAGAATGGACAGGAAGAGATGTGTCGATATCTCCTTGAGGTTGGGGCGGACGCGACCATCAAGGACAGTGATGGACGAACTGCTGTGGACTGTGCAACTGAGTTTGAACATGAATCAGTTGCTGATCTACTCAGACAGGCTAAAACTTAGGTTACTCCTTTTGCGAACCAGAGAATCTGAAAGATGGCAACTTCATCGGAGGCATGTATCCGTATGGTGTAGGTCTCTTAAGATCGGGCAAATTCCCAATCAGGTCAATCTCCTTGAAGAACCTTGGAGCTGCATCAGTGTATCGTAGTGTTTTGAGTGGATACCTAATCTCTCCATTCTCAACATACCATGTCCCATCACGAGTGAGACCTGTGAAGACTCCCTCTGTTGGTTTAATGGGATTCTGATAGTGGAAGTGAGTCACGAGTACTCCCTTCTTTGTTTCAGCTATCATATCCTCGACTGATGAACTACCTTCTGCTGCAATCATATGGATTGGTCGTGGGCTTGGTGGACCCCAGAGTCTTGCCTGATTTCCTGTACTTTCAACCCCATCTTTTGCAGCAGTCAGTGTATCATAGGTGATATTCTTGACAACTCCATCAGTGATGAGTTCCAGCTTCCGATGGGGTACACCCTCTTCATCGAAGAGTGATGCTCCAACCAATCGCGTGTCAAGTGGATCATCCCACACCGTTAACTTCTCAGAGAATACTTTCTCGCCAATTCGGTCACGGAGGAAACTTATGTAGTCGTGATGAGCTCTAGCACTGAATCCAACGAACCCTGTCATCATCATTAGTCCTGCGACTGCAGCAGGTTCGAGAATGACCTCGTACTCACCAGGTTCGATATACTTCATTCCAAACCCATTTGCAGCTTTCTCAGCAGCGATTCTTGATACATCATCTACTCGTAGGTCCTTGACATTTCTTCGTGCATCAGCGGCCCAGCCAGCTGTCTCCTCTGATCCATCTCGGGCAAGGATAGTAAGTTCGATTTCACTATCGGTTCTAGCTTCGTAGACCTCAAGTCCTACGGAGTTAGTGATTACACGTTCTCTAGATCTATGGGAGACAATGCCTGCAACAGCTGCAATTCGCTCATCAACAGCATGTGCTACATCTACTGCTTGTGCAGCGTACTCTGCTCTTAGCTCTGGATCTGCCTCATCAGTGTCATCTGAAACCAGTTGGTCCAAACCAAGGTCCTTTGAGTATGGCATTGCTGTAGGTACTGACTTGAAGTCCTTATTCTCTGGTGCAATCCTTGCTAACTTTGCAGCAGCTTCAACGGCTTCTTTGATGTCGTCCTTCTCAAAGACCTCGTATTCAACAGAACCTGACTTCTGACCAAAGTAGAGTGTGGCTCGAACAATAGCATGTCTCTCGGACACGTTCTGGTCTATGATGCTGTTAGCAAGCCGGGTCAGATACTTATTCTGAAGAATGATGTCCGCCATTGCCTGAGATGCTCCATGCTTGTCTGCCTCCTCAAGAACCAGATTGGCTTTCTCTAGAAGTATGTCTTTGTGCAAGTCCATCTAGTTTCCCTCCTTAACTATGCCAACTCTGACATCATGAAATCGTGCTGTTCCACAACCGTGACCAACGTACATCACTTGACTGGGTTGACCCTTACCACAATTGGGTGTTCCCCATATACGCCAGTCATCACCGGATGACGCATCCATACTTCCCCAGAACTCTGGAGTTATTGCCGTATAGGTCGGGTTCTTGAGAATCTGACCAATCTCCCCATCAACAATCTCCCATGCTATCTCAGTACCAAACTGAAAGTTGAGTCGTTTATCATCAATGCTCCAGCTCTTGTTCGTGGACATCAGGATTCCTCTCTTTGTATCCTCAATGATATCGTTACGCTTCCAACCACTTGGCTCAAGATTGATGTTGACCATGCGTATCAGAGGGAGTTTCTGGGGTGCATCTGCTCTCATGCCTCCTGAACTTTCTTTGAGTCCAATGAAGGCTGCTGTCTCTCGGGAGCTCTGGTAATCCACAAAGAGTCCGTCCTTCACAAGTTCAACTCGTTTTGCTTTGACACCCTCGTCATCGTAACCGAATGAACCTAATCCTCCCGGAATTGTGGAGTCAGAAGTCATAGTCACATGCTCGCTACCATACTTGAGAGACCCTAACAAGTCCGGAGTCATGAAGCTTGTACCAGCGTAAGCTGCCTCTGTTCCAAGAACCCTGTCAAGCTCTGTTGGATGGCCACAGCTCTCATGTATTTGTAACATAAGTTGGTGTCCGTCAAGGAGAAGTATGGTCTTCTCTGTTGGACACTGCTTTGCCTTTGTGAGTTCAATAGCCTCGTCAGCAATCTGTTCAACATTTCCCAGGAGATCTCTTGACTCGAAGAATTCATAACCGCTGGTTGAGAAGTCCCCCCTGAATGATCCGGGATATGACCTTCTTTGGGGTAGAGACCCTGGTGACATTGCCGTACATGAGAATCCTCCTCCGCAGAAGACGATGTCTTGCATGATATAGGCACCCTCTGTACTTGCAAACAGCTTCTCCTCACGGTGACTTCGATAGTCTGCTCGTGTCAGTTTGATTACCTGAGGATTGTATTCTCCAAGCCTCTTATCAACCTCAACAAGTAAATCGAGTTTCTCTTCAATAGGGACATTGAATGGATCTTTCTTGAAGGGTGTTCTATACTTGTCCTCTACCGCTTTCTCGTCTATCATAACGACTGGCTCTTTTCTAGTTGAGCCTGATGCCTTACCAATTCGAACTGCTAGCTCTGCAACTCGACCTATCTCTTCCTTGGTTGGATTATAGGAACCTGCAAATCCCCAACCACCATCGGCTATACATCTGATACCAAAGCCGATTTGTTTCCTGAGCTGCATGATGTCGATATTGCCTTTCTTGATTGCAATGTTCTCGTCATGTACAGTTATAATTCTGATATCCGCATATGATGCTCCATTGTTACGACAGACTTCCAGTGCATACTCTACAAGATCCCTCAACAGATTGTCACCAATGGATTCGCAATATCGGCAAGATAATACTCTTTCTGATAATTCTTGACAAATCCTATTGATAGAAAGCTTATAGTGACTCTTTGTATACCAGAAGAGTAGGAGATTGAGGTGAATCGTTCATATCCAATTCTGTTTGTATTGCT
>JAEOST010000561.1 GCA_016840245.1 Candidatus Thorarchaeota archaeon | reverse complement strand
GAGATTCTGTTGACATCCTTGTAGTGTATAATGACACCTATCAAGCACTTTTAGTTGCAGATGCAAATGTTACTTACACACTGGGAAGTATCACTGGAAACTTGACTTATCATGTCAATGGAACCTATAGTGCGCATATTGATGTAAGTTCATTGGCATCTCAATCAATCTATCTGAGACTCGTGGCAACAAAGGATGGGTATGCAACTGGTATCAAGTCAGTCATCGTAACAATCTTGCCAATTCCAACTCAGACTTCAGTTGACTATACACTTCAATCTGGATACTTTGGATCACAGAAAAATTACACCTTCTATTACCATGATAATCAACATGATGTACCAATCACTGGTGCTAACGTTATTGCATCGTGGGATGGTGGAACTCTTCCAGTATTTGAACTGGGTAGTGGATACTATCTGGTTGTGGTTGACATCACACTGACAAATCCTGGCGTCTATGATCTTGTGGTTCATTTCAGTCTAACGAACTATACTGCGAGGACTATCACGACAAGAATCGAGATTTATGCTACACCTGCAGTGATACTTGGTCCTGACTACTATGAGGTGCCAGTGGGTGAAACCGCATCTATTCTATATGAGGTTGAAAATACCCTGGACAACTCTACTATCACGGATGTCATAGGAATCGCATACTCAGACATTCTAGGTGAAACAGAGTTGGTGTTGTTGCCAAACGGTTTCTACGCTCTAAATATCCCGGACAATCTACTAGATGAAACAATTATCAGCTTTGATATCGCATTCATTACAGCCAAGTATGCTATTGCTCCACTTCAGAATGTAGAGGTGAGAATTCGACTCATTCTAACAGAGCTAAGATACCTCAATGACACTGTGCTTACATCACCAGGAACAACCTTTGAAGTACAAATCACCTACTACGACCTTGATCATTCCACAGGAATCTCTGACGCCAATTTGACATTGGTGTATGAACACAATAACATCACATACCTCGACGACTACACAATTGATGCAAATGGTGCTTACACGCTCTTCTTCAGAGCTGAATCTGGAAGGACCTTCATTATTGAGATTACTTTCCGGAAAGACGACTATGCAACCCAAACCTTCCGTCTTACAGTACACTCTGACATCTCACAAGAGCAACAATTCCGACAAGCGCTAACGATAGGAGGCGGAACTGCGCTGATATTCATCGCTTTGCTCATAGTCGCTTATGTGAGAGTGTGGAGTGTTCCTAGACTGATTAGGATCCTGAATAGGATGATTCGAGCACTTGGAAAGGGTCGAATTCCAGGAGCTCCAAAGATGTCTAGCAGACAGAGCTCAGTAATGGCTATTGTCAACGAAGAAGCTGAGTCATTGAATATTTCAAAGGATGCTGGAGAGATCCATGAATATCCAATTGAAACATCAGTACCAGAAGTCAATGATTTGCTTGAAGAACTGGCTTCTATCACCGGTCTTGGTGAGGTTGAGATTGAAGCGTTTAGACAAGATTTGGCCAGAATGAAAGCCAGTGAGCGTCCAGGCTTCCTCAAGGAGGTTATTGACCAAGAGAAAGCTCGTCGTGCTGATGTCCTTGCCAAGCCTCCAGTGAGTGAACCCACTGTTGAAGAGATGCCTCTCGAACAGCGACCTGAAGAGCTGGATGATTTGCGTTCGAAACTCATCAAGAAAGGAATGGCAATCGACGAGATTGATGTCATCGTCGAAGAAGCTAAGAGTCTCTCGAAGGCTGATCTTGATGCTTTACTAAACAGTCTTGGCATTGACCTTGATTAGGAATACAATCTGGAACCAGCTGGTTGTTTGCCAGCTGGTATCTTCTTCTTTTCATTCCTTCTTAGAGAAAAGTTAAGTGAGAACGATTTTCTTTCAACTATTATGGACCTCGATGAACGAATCAAGTTAATCGCCGGAGTCGGTGAAGAAGTAGTTACAATGCCTGAGCTAAAGCAGCTCTTGGAAGAGAAGAAGAATCCAATCGCATATGATGGATTCGAACCCTCTGGGCTAGCTCATCTTCCGTTTGGCGTTTATAGACCTCTACTTCTCAAGGATCTCATTAAAGCTGGAGTCAGATTCAAGATTTGGCTAGCAGACTGGTTCGCTTGGATAAACAACAAGATGGATGGAGATCTAGAGAAGATTAGGAAGGTTGGCGAGTATTTCATTGAGGTATGGAAAGCAGCTGGTGTCCCAACTGATAAGGTTGAATTCCTATGGGCCTCCGAAGCTATGGACTCTGTTGACTACTGGTCTCGAGTAGTGAAGATTGCTAAGAACACAACGGTAGCAAGGGCAACTCGCGCTCTAACAATCATGGGGCGAAGAGAAGGTGAAATGAAAGAGGTTGCTCAATACTTCTACCCGATGATGCAAGTGGCTGATATTTTCCACTTGGAAGCTGATATCACACAACTTGGACTAGACCAACGAAGAGCTAATATCCTTGCACGAGAGGTAGGACCTAAACTCGGTTGGTGGAAACCAGTAGTGATTAGCCATCACATGCTCATGAACTTGGAAGGCGCAGCCGAACCTGAGGGTTTTGATGAAGAGAAGGGCTTTGATGTTCAAATATCTTCCAAAATGAGCAAGAGCAGACCTGAATCTAGTATCTTTGTTCACGACAATGTGGACGAAATTCGAACGAAAGTGATGGCGGCATTCTGCCCACCAAAGGTAGCTGTGGGGAATCCTCTACTGGACTATGCTAAAGAAATCGTGTTTCGCGGATTTGATAGTGTAACAGTGGAACGGAAACCGAAGTTTGGCGGCGACATTGACTTCACGGGCTATGAGGAATTGGAGAAGGCATACGTTGCTGGAGACCTCCATCCTCTAGACTTGAAGAACACAATGGTCACATACCTAGACAAGATGGTCGATCCTGTTCGCTCACACTTTGAAAAGAACAAGAGTGCTCGGGAACTGTTTGAGCTTGTCAAGAGCTATCAGATAACTCGCTAGCAGCCCTTCGTTTCTTTGTGCTTCTAGTAACAATTCCAAGTGCTACAAATCCAACAATAACACTGAACCATAGTGTGACCACTCGAATCAAGATTGTTGCTGCACTAGCGAGAGCTACATCAATTCCAAGAAGGAGTGTGAGTAGTGCAACCGATGTGATCTCGTAT
>JAEOST010000560.1 GCA_016840245.1 Candidatus Thorarchaeota archaeon | reverse complement strand
TAGATGATTCAGTTAGTGCTGTTGATGCTCAGACAGAGTTTTTGATGCGAAAAGCACTGGATGCTGCTCTGGTGAACAGAACGAGTGTCACTGTTACGCAACGTCTTCGAACTCTCATTGAATCAGACCTTGTAGTCATAGTTGACAAAGGTCGTTTGATTGCTTCTGGGTGCCATGATGATTTACTTCAAACATCAGAGCACTATAGAAGAATATTCGAGCGACTTCCCGGAGCAAGTACTTTGCTTGGATCGATTCCCCTTCGTGGAGGTGCTGTTTAATGCATGGTGGTCCTAGACGAATGGTCGGTAAAAAGGAGAAACGAAGTCGTCCTACTCGTGCACTCCTTGGTAGAATGGTATTCTATCTTGGAGGATTCAAACGTATAGTGGCGATTGGTGCTGTTTTCTCACTTATAGCAAGTGTACTTGGAGTTATTGTTCCTGTAGTCTTGACTGATGGGATTGACCTAGTAACGGCTGATGGTACCATCCTTGCAGATTTACTATTTCTCATAATTCTCTACGTTTCCCTCAGTGTATCGTATTGGGTTCTATGTAGCATGAAGACATGGATTCTGTCTGGTGCACAAGCTGGATTTGTTCAAACAATTCAATCTGACACCTACGACCACTTGCTCAATGCAGACCTTTCCTACCATAAGTCTGAGCAGAGTGGCAATGTTACATCACGTGTCACTACAGATGCAGTATCACTAGCTACTGGTATTCAAGTAATCATTGACTTCTCCAGCTCAGTGCTACTCCTTGCATCAACGTTCTACATCTTGTGGGTAACTTCACCAGCAATTGCCATCACAACCTTAGTAGTTGTCCCCGGCGTAATCTTCATTGCGGTTCTATTTGGAACAGTGGGCCAGCGAATTATGTTGGCTTCTCAGAGAGCATATGGAGCTGTATCCGGTCAAATAGCTGAGAATCTGAGTGGAGTACAGATTGCTAAGGCATTCAATCGTGAGGATGAGCTAGCTGAGAAAATGTCTGAATTAAATGACCAGGCATACAAACACGGATTTAGATTCATGATTCTAATGAGTGCCATGCAGCCAATGGTTCGTTCATTCGGACAGATCGGAGTAGCTGCAATCCTATTTGTCGGAGGGAGTCTAGCTGTAGGAACAACTGCAGTGCTAACTATTGGCGAGGTAGTTCTGGGTGTAATTCTCGTAAACCAGTTCATGTTCCCATTGATTCATCTCTCTATGATGGCATCACAGGTTCAGGCTTCGTTAGCTGCCATGGATCGTCTGTCCGATGTCCTAGAGTCTAAGCCGGCCATCGCCAACACACCTGAATCAATTGACCTTCTAGAAGAGAGTGATGGAATCACCTTTGACGATGTGACATTCTCTTACATCGAACACACAGAAGTCTTGAAAGCAGTCAATTTCGAAATCAAACCCGGCGAGCTCGTTGCTGTTGTAGGTCACACCGGTGCGGGAAAGTCAACTCTCGCGGCACTCGTAAACAGGTTCTATGACCCTCAAGAAGGAATGGTACGCATTGGAGACCAAGACCTCAAATCCATTACACTAGAATCCTTGCATAATGCAGTCTCCCTAATTCCTCAAGAACCATATCTCTTTGATGGTACCATTCTAGAGAACATCAGGTACGGACAACCCGGTGCCTCAGACGAAGAAATAATCGAACTTAGTAAGCTCATTGGAGCTGATGAGTTCATCGATGCACTTGCTGAAGGATACAACTCGATCATACTTGAGAGTGGTAAGAATCTCTCAGCAGGACAGCGCCAGATGATAACTATAGCACGAACTATGCTTGCCGATCCTAAGATACTCATCTTAGATGAAGCAACAAGTAGATTGGATGCATATAGTGAGTCTCTCGTCCAAGATGCACAGGCGAAGCTATTCTCAAATCGAACTACAATTGTAATTGCCCATCGATTGACAACTATAGCAAATGCATCCCGAATAATCATGTTCGAGAACGGTGAGATTATCGAAGAAGGTAGTCACGAACAACTACTTGCTAAGGATGGTAAGTTCAAAGCACTGTATGATACCTACTATGCTCATCAGGGTGTAGATGAGATAACTGAGGATATTGTTGAGGTAGCAAAGGAAGAAGTCACGAAATCAGGTGAAGAAGCTCCTGTTCCTGCGATGGGTCATGGAATGGGTGGCATGGGTGGTATGCATGGTGGCATGGGAGGCATGGGTGGCGGTATGGGCCATGGTGGCGGAGCACCTAGTCCTGAGATGATGATGAAGATGTTGAAAGGCATGTCTCCTGAAGAACGCAAACAAATGATGGAACGCCTTCCTCCACATATCCGTGAAAGAATTGAAGCGGCACTGGAAGAATCCGAATAGATTGGGTTCATCCTAAGCTCTCATCAATTGTATGTGATAGAGTGAAGGCTGCACCAAGAAGAATGTAGCACTCTACACTGAGAAGGTACGCAAACACAGCAGCAAGAGGTAAACCTGTGAACCAAAGGATTAGAGTGTGGAGATACAAAGAAAGTACACCAAAGAGGATAAGCTTCATGACTCGACCCATTAGTCCCTCTCTAAGAACACGATACTGCATGAATATTGTTGCCAGAAGAGACCCTACACTAACTGAGTAAACAAAATACCACCCTACTCTTGTTGGTAATATGTCAACTGGTTGACCAAGATTACCCAGTCCAACAATAATAGAGATGATTGCTAGAATAAAAACTAGAATCCACAATCTCGGGAATGCAAACCGAAGCACACTATTTGACGTTCTTACATACCCAACAATTCCAATAACCCAAAATAGTAGGGCAATTACCCTCGCGCTTGTTATCATGTATGGGAAGATGGCGATATCTGGAAAACTAGTTGCGGCTGCTGCTGAAGCTTCACTTAATGCCATGACAAGAATGCCCACTGAAACAAGCACACCCATCATATGGAATTGATCTTCACGGAAGAGACCGAATGCTGTGAATCTTAGAAGCGTGGCCAAACCTACGATGACCGCAACAATGAAAGCTACCAAGCTACCTGCAGTCATGATGGTTGATTCCGCCAAACCTGTGAAAGGTAAAAGCAACATTGCGAAAGCAATCAATCCTACAAACCAGTACACTGTAACTCCTGATGATGCTCCTGGTCTTGCAGGGATTTCTTCAGTCATCGTGCTCTTTGGGAATCAGATATCCTTGATTTCTATGTTGTGTTCCAATGTTTTTTGATTATACACACAAGAGTTCCCACTCAATTTCTATTGACATATTTGGGAACAGGTCCTCTACTTCGTTTCGTGTCAGATCAATTATCTTGTATATGGAACTACGTCCTGCGAGCTCACATGCAAGAGATGCTACCTTATCAAGAAGAGCACTCAATGCATCTTTCAACGTATTAGGCGCAACAGAACCTTTAGTTACAGCCGCTGTTAATGAGCTTCTCACTTCGAGGTCTACATAATCCTCCAGTTCAATGAATCCTAACCATCCATAATTATCAAGTAATTTCTCCTTGGAGCGAATGAATATCTTTCGTGTTAGTTGGAAACCAATTATCTTTGCACATCTCTCTAAGATACTCTGGATTGCAGATGAGTACAAAACAATTAGTGCTTGTCCTGGAGATACTTGCTCAACCTCATGTCGTCTAGCGAGAATTGCAATTTCTTCCAGAAACCGACGAAGGTCTGATGTCTTGACTCGTTCAGCGGCAATTGACAGCGGAGTCTCCCCATCTAACTCAATCAGTGCCCGTTTTGTTTCTAATGACACATCTGACAGTGATGGAGTAGTAGTAGCTAACGTTGGTTGGTAGATATCATCTGGACGAGGAATACTTGCTGCAGTGATTGCTCTATCCCATACAGCTTGGACTGCCAGGTTCATTGCAATCTCAACAGGCAACTCTAGAAATTTTGCAGCATCTTCTACTGTACATACAGGTGGAATCAGGTTTAGGAATGCGATTACGTCTGCATTCTTTGTGTAGAATTCCCAGTCCCTTCTTACTCTGATGATGGTCCTTGGTTCGACTAGGTCTCTGACGAATTCTTCTATAACCACACGTTCAAACCTTGCATAAACTGCCAAATCCATGTCGACCCATCGGAGAAGATTGAACTGCTCCTCGAACTTATTCAATGTGCGAATTAACTTGTTTCTGAGTCCAGCCGTATCTTTTGTTGCAGCCATTGCACCCATTGTCCACTCCCCACTCTCGACCATCAATGTATAACCTGTTCCCTCGAATGCTTTTGCCTTCGAGTCTCGGGCTACTGCTGCTTCATCAAAGAACGAGGACATTGCCGTAATAAATGACGAGAGAAGATGTGGATCGAAGATTGACTCTCCGAAGTCGTGGTGGTACATACACACCCCTGAGTCCCTCTTGATTATGTACAAGCTCTTGACTTCCATGGGGTGGACACCTCGATTTCCAGCAGCTATTATCCTGACTGCTTGTACTTGCGTTCTCCTAACAAGACCAATACTGTACTCTTTGCTTTTGAGAGTTCTAGTGAAATCCTCTAGGTCAGGTTTCATTTCACTAGTACTATAAGGCGATATTCTCCATGGTCAGAGTATGACCCAAGAAGAAGACCTTGCAGTTTATTGTCCATCCTGTGAAGAGGGCAAGCTCCTGATAACTTCCCAAATATACAGTATTCCCTTTTTCAATGAACTTGCGATGTTTTCAATGGAGTGTCCTAACTGCAATTTCAAGCATAACGACGTCTTTTCTGCAGAACAGAGAAAACCCAGTCGTTGGACACTCACAGTTGATGACCCATCACTTCTCTCAGTCCGGGTTGTACGGTCAGGTTCTGGAACAATTCGATTTCCGGAGTTTGGAATAGATATCGAACCAGGTCCTGCAGCAGAGTCTTTCATCAGTAACGTTGAGGGCGTCCTATACAGAACAAGGTTAGTAGTTGAGTCAGCAGTAAACTTTGCAGAAACTGAAGAGCAACGACAGAAAGGAAAAGAAATTCTTGAGGCTATGAGTCAGGCCATCAAGGGTGAGTTTACGTTCACACTGATAATAGAAGATCCCGCAGGGGTAAGCGGTATCATACCTGAAGATATGCGTCTTGTGAAGTATGAGGAGCTCACACCTGATGAGGCTGCTACACTGAAGGGTGCTCCAATCTGGGTCGATACTGTTCGGGACGAGCTCAGTGAGCGTAAGGGTTAAAACCGCTCTGTATAGCATAGGCAATTAATCATGGGCCGGTAGATCAGCCTGGCAGATCGTTCGGTTTGCAAACCTGCTGGTTTGCCCCGTAGGTCAAATGTCCGAAAGGTCGCGAGTTCAAATCTCGCCCGGTCCACCATTACTTCTCTAGAGTTCCCTTGTACATCCGATATCCTCTAGAGAGCCACGGGATTACGAAGTCATGCATCAATACTCTTGATACTGGTAATGCATCCATTCTACGAACCTTTCTAATACCGTTCAGCAACATGAGCCCCACTTTGAGTTTAGTGCTAACAAGCTCAAGTTTTGGGAGCGCAAGTCCAGTATCTTCTATTATCTTATCAGTCAGATAGTCATAGTCTCTTATCTTGTCAATCTGCTCAGCGTGCTCATAGATTGACCACCATAACTTTGTGTTCTCACTCACGAAGTCCAGATAATTTCTTGATAGTTCTTCTGAGATGCACCCAAAGTGAGCAACACAGAGGTGTTTGAAATCAACTTGCTTGAGTTTCTCAATTGTGGTATTGAATGACTCTAGGTTCCAATTTGCAGGCATGAATGGTGGTACATGGCTCTTCTCACCAAGGTATATCCCAATTGCATCTCCTAAGAATAGCCTACTCGATTCCTCATGTAGAAGTGACATCTGATCATCACAATGTCCAGGAGTATGAATGACTCTCAGGGTGGCTCCTCCGAGATTAATAGTGTCACCATCCTTCACTGGTGTAACCCCTTCTATGTCTTCGTAGCGTCCTTTCTTGTCGAATGCTCTGTTGAAAGATTGGTCAGCAAGTAGTCCTACGCCACTCTCATGTGCAAGAACTTCAATATCCTTTCCTTCTTTCTCTGCCAATTGTCTCAACTTAGGAACTCCTTGACAGTGATCAAAGTGGGAATGAGTGAGGACAATCTTGTCCGGCGGGAATGCTTTGGCCGCTCTGAGACCCTTGGCCAATGTTGAGACTTCCGATTCGGTGCCAGTGTCTATGATGCAAGACTGTTCTCCTTCTATCAGGTATATCGAGCAGGTTCCAGCAACCCCCATATATCCAATATCTATCATTGATACATTGTTATCAATCTGGATAGGTATTCCGACCTTTACCAACTAATCACAACCAAGTTTTCTTGAGTACCCAATAGAGTATATTAGTGAGATGGGGTATCACCAATAGAGTCGATAGAAGTGTATGAGATTAAGAAACGGGATGAATACACATTCAATCCATCTGCAGAAATCATACTTCCTGCTCAGATGGTCCTAAACCGTCCCTTGATGAATACAGACTTGTTTCTTGGATTCCTTCTCAAAGAATCGTCTGATATCGTTGAAGATTTTGTAGATGAATATAATACTCGGTTAAAGGAAGTTACAGATGTAATTGACACATCAAATTTCACCTTTGCATTTGAATTGGAATACTTGAAATCATATCCGGAACTAGTGGACCAAATCAAATCTGTGACACTGACACTTCTACAATACAAAGAATATCCTGAACTACAAGAAAAAAAGCAAGTATCTATCAAGGCTAATGATTTTGTTCACTCCTATCTACTACCGTCATATTATGAACTTGAGTCACTTACCAAAGTTCTCCCTCGAAAAGATGCAATTGAACTATACAAGAAGTTTGTAGACCACAGAACTGATGTCTACAGTCAGCAGATAATACGACCTGTAGAAGATTTGAACGAAATGTTCAACCTGGCTACTAGTTCAACAGAGGGCCCTCATGGTGGAGTCGCATATTTCACAACCGATGGTATAGCTGGAGTTAAACAAAAGGTCTGTCTATGGCATGAGTTTCTGAAAGTATTTGATGATTCTGAGCTCGCATATGCAGTTGCATGTCATTATGACTTCCATGCGATGAAGTACTACAATGAGCACTTCGTCCTCACAAGACCCAAGACTCTAATGGAGGGTCATGGCTTATGCGATTTCTGTTGGCATGATACACGAATTGTGGATGAGGCTGTTCATCCCGATCAGGCATTCTGGGATGACATCTAGCTACTCCAATTCCTCTTTGTGTAGCAGCTCAGTTCATACTGCAGATAGTGGATAATTTCAACCTAAGTTAATCCTTAAAGGGGATGTGGTTGATTCTATCATGATTTTCTTACACGAATGAATAGAGCCACAACAACAATAACTCCAATTGAACTCACAGTGAATACTATCATCATAATTGCCCACTGGTCCCAAGCTTCTATAGTGGACGTAGTTGTGCTAGTTGAGCTAATTATAGAGGTACTAGTTGTTGTGATAACCGGAACGTATTCGCTATCATAGAATAGCCATGGCCGCCAAAGCTCTGTAATGTCTAAGACAACACCCTGTATAGCATCATCCGACACAACGTTAACTCGATATTGCCATAGGGGTACTATTGAAACTTCTTCTGCCTGAAGGTCCTGAAGTTCGTGATAGGCTATCATCTGGTGTGCAAAGTCAAAATTACTCCGTTCATCAATCCACAGATTATACTGGTCAATGCCACCTTGAGGGTATGTTGAGTTATAGCCTAGATTGAGCCAGGATGCAAATGGAAGGAATCCGTAGTTATCTGGATCAACAAAGTCTGGATACCAGCCATAGCTGAAGACATCCATCGTTCCCTGAGTCCTTTGCAGTCTGTATTCTGGCCATTGGTAGTAGTTGAGATTCACGGTTATCACACCACTCGCTTCAAGATCATACTTGCAAACAAGTGCTTGCTCAGCACTCAACGGGTAGTACCCTGAACTCTCATACCATAAGCCAATGACCAGTTTATTGACTTCATTGTATTCATAGCGTAATAGTTGCTCACGAGTGAACGTATAATTGGCTTCACCGTATATCTCAAATGATGGTTTGTGTTGTGCCATTCCTGCTGGAATGATGCTGTATAGAGGATCAACAGTTCCCTCAAAGGCAATGTTAGCAACGTGTGATCTGTTCAATGCTGACGCGATTGCTTGTCTAATGGGAGTTTCACTGAATGGGAAAACGTCCTGCTGGAAGCACAAATATTGGATAGCAGCTCCTTTACACTCCCAGACAGTAACATCAGAATCTGACTTGAATGTCTCTATCTGACCTGGACTAAGATGCCTGTAAGCAACATCGATCTCACCAGCTGTCATTGCCATAGCCAAATCTGTGTCATCCAAATAGAAAGGGAGAATGATCTTGTCGTTCTTGGGTAGGTTTGGATAGTTCCAGTACTCTGGATTTGCCTCAAGTACCATTTTCACGTCATCACCGCCAGTTCGGTCCCATTCAGTCAATGTGTATGGACCCATACCGTTGGGATGATTCTCACGAGAAGTAAGACTACGATTGTATGTAATCCCTTCAGTCATCGGAGCATATAACGGATGGACCATGTACGTAGTTGGACATGATAATAATTGTAGAAATGGCCTATAGGGATAATGTAAGCTAAATCTGATAACAAATTCGTTGACAACTTCGACAGAATCGATGAGTTCAGTATAGACTCTTTGAATTTGAGGTTTATCTGGATTATACAATACGTCCTCAGCAAGGTTGCTGATTCTGTTGAATGTGTACTCGACAACAGAAGCATTGAACACGTAACCATCGAAGAATGTGATTCCTTCTCTTAGGTTGAATGTCCATTCGGTTAATGCTGG
>JAEOST010000559.1 GCA_016840245.1 Candidatus Thorarchaeota archaeon | reverse complement strand
TCTTTAAACAGTTTCAGAGTGTCTTGAAATTTACCTATTGCCTCTGTATGATTCTTGAGGTACTGTATCATCGATTCAACAGTCTTCTGAGGTGGTATCCCTGTCGCTGCATTGTTGAGATAGGTCATTGAAGATAGTGTTGGGAACTGTTCTGCAATGAGACCTCTATCTATGTCTGGCATAGGCATGAAAAGTAGGTATATTGAAGATAAACTTCTCGACGAGGATATTCCCCGAAAGTTTAAGACGCACAATCTCATGGTATTGTGTCGGAGAGCGGATTGTCTTTACTAAGGCGGCTAAGAGGACGCAGCAAAAAGGAGAAGGAGGTTCCAGAAAAAACCTCACATCCTCCAGTTGATGCAACTTCAGCCATTGAAACTTCATCGGTTGTGGAATCGCCCACCCCTGAACCTACTGTACGTGAGGCTCGGCCTCCCGAACCATCAGGGACCTTAGAGGTAACTCCAGAGGAACTAAGTATAGACGCTACTGAAACAGCAAACTTAGCAAAGGCAGCACGAATCCGTCCCCACCGAGTAACAGAAATAGTTCCTGGTACTGATTTAAGGCGAGATGAAAAGGGTAGGATCCATATCAAGATTGTATTCTATGGTCCTTCTCTCTCAGGCAAGACCACTGCTCTTCGTTGGTTATTCGCAAATGTGCGGTCTCTCACTAAGAGCAAGATTGTCGAGATATCAGACGAGCTGGGTCGAACAACCTTTTTTGATTTCGTGCCAATTTCTGCTACTCAACGCATTGTATTTGATGTCTTCACTGTTGCTGGGCAAAGAAGACATGCAGGAAGTAGAATCTCTGTCCTCCGAGATGTTGATGGTATCATCTTCATGGCAGACAGTACTCCTGAACAGATGAACGAGAATCTGGCTTCAGTTCAAGAACTACGAATTGCTCTGGGAACTGATAGACTAGCAACTCTTCCACTTGTTGTTGCCTTGAATAAACGTGATTTACCAAATGCACTACCGGTGGATTATATGGTCGACATGCTGGACTTGGAAGGATATCCAGTATTTGCCACAACTGCTACTGAAGGTAAGAATCTGTTGAGGATGTTTCAACGCATACTCAAAGAGGCTCTCATATACAAGGTAGGTATCTAGATCTTCTCAATGGGTAGGATATCTCTCTCCAGTTGCTCGACAAGCTCAATGATTTGTTCCTCCGCTTGTTCCATCAAGATTCTACCCTTTTCTGATGATGCCGTTCTCGGATCTCCAAAGACTGCATCTGGAATGTATTCCTCTCGTATCAACCCAGAAATTACATTGAACTTCATGTTCATTCCACCAGTCCTAACAGAAGACATGTCTACGAGCTCCGGTCCAACATGTAACAGCTGAGAGGTCTCATCTTCTGCTGCATGACCCATCGAAGTTTCCAAGACAATTTCTCGAGCTTCTTCTCCAAGATCTTTCCACCAGTTACAAAGGACGACTAATCGTTGTCCATTATCTGTAACCTTTCTGGCTGCCTCTGCTAAATGAGATGTATTTCCTCCATGACCATTCAATGCCAAAATGTATTGAAAGCCCTGTTTGAAGACTGCTTCCATCACACTGGCATAGTATTCAACTAGTATCCTTGGATTCACTGTAACCGTGCCTTGAAGATGGTTGAAGATCCAAGAGTCACCAAATGGTATGGTTGGAAGAACTAGTGCTTTTGTTTGATTAGCAATTTTCTCTGCCAGATACTCAGGTAAGTAATTGTCGGTGCCTAATGCCATATGAGTCCCATGTGGTTCAACTGCCCCCGTAACCATTACTGCCACCTTCGTTTCTTTGGTAGCCTCTCGAAATCCATCCAAGGTGAGTCTTGACCAATATGGCATTGTAATTCAGGTAGCACTCTTCCCACGTTCCTAATTAAGGCTAGCATTCTATTAGAATAATCTCGTTACCGAAAAGGTAATTAGAAGTCAGGCTTGAGCGCACTTTGAAGCCCCGTGGTGTAGCGGTCAAGCATAAGTGGTTCTGGCCCACTTGACCCAGGTTCGAGTCCTGGCGGGGCTACCAATTTTCTGAACACCATTGAACCAATTTTTGTAATTTTAGTTCCGAATTATCGCAAATATGATTATTAGTCAGAAATTCCAATTTTTCGAACAGTCACCCTCTTTTACCTACTACCTATACATTTATAGGCAAACCATTCTCTTCCGAATGTTGGAGAGCAACCTGCACATTATGCTCATCTGTCCGAGTTTCCTGTTGTCTAGTCCCTCCCGGCGATTACGACAGCTTAACAGGGTGCGGGTCCTCCGCTTTCTTTTCATCATGATAATGTTCTTATCTCAGGCTAGATGACCCTAGGAGTGAGTGAAATCTATGGAGACCGTTGAACTAGGCTGGGATGAGTTCTGGGCTGAGTTGTTCAGAGTTAGACATCGTCAATCAATTCCCAGTATTGAACAATACGACCAGATGATTGTTGATTTCATCATCGAAGTCTTAGATTTGAAGACCGGTAATGGGATTCTTGATATCGCATGTGGTGCGGGTGAGCACTGCATTGCCTTCGCGAAAGCTGATCTCAAACCTACATGTTTCGATTTATCTCAGCGTCTGATTGATGTTGGCGTTGAGCGTGCAGAAACAGAGAGTGTGAATGTTAAACTCTATCGTGCTGATATGCGTGAAATGCAGTTCTCTCAGAATTTTCATGCAGTGGTTATACTGAGTCATAGTTTTGGTTTCTTTAACCACGAGGAAAATTCTCAGGTCCTTGAGGATTCATACAAGGCACTCCTTGATGGAGGTCACTTACTCCTCGATTTGATGAACCCGTACAATCCTCCACGATTTCAGAGGACTTGGGTGAAGATAGATGGTGGGTATCTGCTAAATGAGCCCCACACCTTGGACGCACCGGCTGGTCTACTTCGTGGGCGACCTGCAACATTCATCGATACTGAACACAATCGTATTGTACTGATGAATCAGGATGCTCTCTTGAATAATGACATTCGAATGTATACTGCCCTTGAAATTAGAGACATGCTAAGAGCAGCAGGGTTTAGCAAGGTGGAGTTCTATGGGCAGAACAAACTACCACGGATGCCTTATTCTGCTGGATCAGAGCGTATGGTTGTAGTAGCTGAGAAGTGATAATTTAGGGTTCAATCTCAAGCATCAGTTTCTTGATTCTTGCAGTCATCTCAAGAGCATCTTCCCATGGTCTCTGCCACATGTTTCTCCCAAACAGAAGTCCATTCCCACCATATTCCAAACAGGCCTTTGCTCTATAGACTATATCATCGTCACTAAGTTTACTCCCGCCTG
>JAEOST010000558.1 GCA_016840245.1 Candidatus Thorarchaeota archaeon | reverse complement strand
GTCCTCAACGGAAAAAGTGTAAATAGCTGATTAACTGGAAAACATCTCGAATATACTATGAGTCTCCCAGCCCGCATCTCATTTTCACAAATTGGAATCTTCATTTCAATAATCGTCTATCTTGCGGTTCGAGGATTCTTAGTGCTCATCAATATTGGTGGACCATTTTGGACTCAGGTTGGAGGATACCTGAGTGTTGCTTTTCCTCTGGGTCCTGTGATAGTTCTTGGTTTTGCCGCTTGTGTGATATCGTATGCTTTTTCATATCTAGGCTTGTGGATGATGGATAAAGATTTCTTCCTCCTTGGAGAGATTACAATTTTCCTGTCAGTTATCCTAATTCCAGGTGCTTTGGCAGTATATTCATGGTTTGGATTCACTGCTGTTTAAGAATCTGTGATCATTGGAAGAATATCTGTAGCCCTACCTTTTAGTACGATATCTGCTACATCATCTTTGTTAGTTCCTTCAAGATTGATCAAGATTATTTTTGCTCCCGCATTCTTTGCAAGCTGGGGTAGAAACGCTGCAGGATACACGGTGAGACTTGTTCCAATCACTATCATCAGATCCGTATTTCTACACATTTCAACAGCCTGTGCCATCGGATCTTGAGGTAAGGGTTCTCCAAACAGAATTGCTTCGGACTTCAGTATTCCTCCACACTTCTCACACTTTGGAGGAATCTCTCCCTGTGCAACACTCTCATGAACAGCTCTTCCAAAATATTCCTCTTCACATTCAATGCAATGTGCACGAAGATAATTGCCATGTAATTCGATGACTTTTTTGTTCCCTGCTGATTGGTGTAGATTGTCGATGTTTAGAGTAATAACACCAGATAGTTTACCCTGGTCCTCCAATGTTACTAATGCTAGGTGAGCCGCATTCGGATTTGCCTTCACGATTGTTTCTGCTATTTCCTTTCCCATTGTCCAAAACTTGGTTGGGTCTCTCATGAAACTTTCACTAGTTGCGTATTCTAAAGGATCAAATCTCTTCCAGAGCCCTCCTTCTGATCTAAAATCTGGAATCCCTGAATCTACGCTTATACCGGCACCTGTAAAGGCTGCAATCTTACTAGCCTTGGTTACTAATTCCTTTGCTATCTTGATATCAGCATTGAGAGACATCTTGATTTCCAACGTGTTATTTCCTATTGAAGATGTTTTCTATTTGTTGTTATTGTCAATTACTCCATTTCCTCTGTCGAAAGGTTTTTTATAAGATAAATCAGGTTTCGCCCGAGTCACCAAGGGGAATCGAGGAGTCAGTCCCCGCACGACATTCGTGTCGGTTTCCTTTCTGTACATCACTGCTAGTCAATGCACGTGTAGGTAGGTAGAGTGAAAGCGCAATGCAAGAAGAACACAACAACACGCAGAACAATGACAATGACGTGTCTGACGAAGTTCTCTTAGACATTGATGTAGATGATGTCGAGGAAACACCTCTTGATCCACTAGTTGTAGAACTTAACGAAGAGCGTAAGAAATCAGATGATCTATTTGACCGCCTTCAAAGGTTGCAAGCTGAATTCGATAACTATCGAAAACGTATGGACAATCATATCCTAGAAGCCAGGAAGTTTGCGAGCGAAGAAATACTGCTGAAATTTCTGGACATCTATGATAACTTCCGTCGTGCTTTAGATATGGATTTTGAAACGGATCCCGATTCTGCAAAGAAAGGCATTCATGCTATCCAACAGCAGTTTGACAAGATACTCCAGATTGAAGGAATTCGTCCGATTGAGTCTGTTGGGAAGATATTCGATCCATACTATCAGCATGCTGTGAATAGAGTTAATGATCCTGAGAAGCCCGATGGTATTATTCTCGAAGAGTACCAACGAGGTTACATGCTCAAGGAGAAAGTTCTACGACCGGCTGTTGTAAGCGTAAATCATCATGAAACTCCACCTACCAATGAGAATGATGATAATGAAACCAAAGATGAAAATGGTGAACAATGATGAGTAAGATTGTAGGTATTGACTTAGGAACAACCAATAGTGGTATCGCCTATATGGAAGGAGGCAAGCCAACTATTATTCCAAATGCTGAGGGAAAACGTTTGACACCTTCAGTTGTGGGTATCACACCAAAGGGTGAAGTAATTGTAGGTGAGCTGGCTAAGCGACAGGCTGTTTCAATGCCAGAGCGTACTGTTCGATCAATTAAACGAAAGATGGGACAGGACTACAAGGTGACGATTGGTGATAAGGATTACACACCTCAAGAGATCTCAGCCATGATTCTTACGAAAATGAAGAAAGATGCTGAAGCATATCTTGGTGAACCCATTAACAGAGCTGTCATTACAGTGCCAGCATATTTCAATGACAGTCAGAGACAAGCAACTCGAGATGCAGGAAGAATTGCAGGTTTTGAGGTTGAGAGAATCGTAAATGAACCAACGGCTTCTGCCTTGGCATACGGTCTTGACAAGAGCAAGGAAGTGAAAGTTCTTGTTTACGATCTTGGTGGTGGGACATTCGACGTATCGATTCTTGATATCAGTGAAGTTGACGGTGAAACAGTCTATCAGGTCCTTTCAACTAGTGGAAATACTCAACTAGGTGGAGATGATTGGGACAAACGAGTCATTGACTGGATGGTTCAAGAATTCAAGAACCAGACTGGTGTCGACCTAACCAGCGATCTTTCAGCTATGCAGAGAGTTCGTGACGCTGCAGAGCAGGCAAAGATTGAGCTTTCAACAGTTATGCAGACAAACATCAACCTTCCATACATTACTGCTGATGCTGAAGGTCCAAAACACCTGAATCTTGATCTAGCACGGTCAAAGTTTGAACAGATGACTGATGATCTCGTTGACAAATCAGTTG
>JAEOST010000557.1 GCA_016840245.1 Candidatus Thorarchaeota archaeon | reverse complement strand
GTCCTTAAGACACGTGAGCTTCTCACTCTACGTGGTTATACTGTAGATGAGCTTCTAGGGTATGAGGACAGGTATGTAATGTACCCAACAAAAGAAAAGGATGGAGTAGTCATCAAGAAGACGGTGTGGATCTTCAAAGACTCGAAAGTTGTCGGGATTGCTGTTGTGAAGGACATACTTGGGAATATGGAAGAAACTGATTCTGTTGATGGAATGCTTGTAGGTGGGACACGTTATACTCCTGCAGCAAAGAAACACGCCGTGCAATCCGGAGTAGAGCTCGTTATAGGTAACTATGCTTCTTTTGATTTATTTGAACATATTCTCGTTCCGAGACATACTATTGTAGATGATTCTGAGCTTGATTTGATACTCAACCATTACGGTATCGTTAAGGCTCAACTTCCAAGAGTTTCAAGGGAAGATCCAGCTGTTAAGACTATAGGAGCAAACTCAGGGCAAGTCATTCGTATTGAGCGTGAGAGTCCTACTGCAGGAATATCATACTACTATAGAATAGTCACGGATATGGCTCGATAATCCTGAAAGTGTTTGGTCTAACCATTCATTTGACAAATCTTATATGTCAGACATTGAAAACTAGTTCGAATTAGGATTGTTTTGAACTTGGTTGATATTCCTGAAAGTGTAATAAGAACAAGAGACCTTCTAACTCTGCGTGGTTTTAAGGTCAGTGACTTGCTTGAATTTGAAAATAGATATGAAATGTATCCTGTGAAGGAAACGAAAGAAGGTACAATCATCAAATCCGTTGTGAGAATTTTCAAAGAGTCCAAAGTAGTAGGAATCGCTGTTGTGCGAGATATCCATCTGAAGATGGAAGAGGAAGAAGCACAGATAGGAGTGATAGTGGGGGGTACTAGATTCACGCCTGCAGCTAAGAAACATGCTAGAGCCTCAAGAATCGAACTTGTAGAGGGCGGATATGCATCATACGATCTCTTCGGACATCAACTTGTACCTAAACACACGATAGCCACTGTTGAAGAAGTAGATCTAGTTCTTAATCACTATGGAATTGAGAAAAATAAGCTTCCTCGAATCCTCCGTGATGATCCCGCAGTCAGAATCTTGGGAGCGAAAGTTGGACAAATAATAAGGATTCAGAGAGATAGCCCAACCGCAGGTACATCCTACTACTATCGTCTGGTCGTAGATTCCAAGAGATAATGGCATTACATGTCTAGAAGGATGCTATTCCCAGAACTACAGCAAGAATAATCATTATAGCTGTTGTTAGCAATGGTACAGTTGTGTTATCAGTCCCTTTGGGACTTACCAGTTCTATCAACATAGCTGATAATCCACCCACAAAAGCAAGGATGACAATCTCAGCAATTAAGATGGAACTTCCAATAACAAAGACGCTGAAATTCAAGACTCCAAAGAACCAAAATGCCACTATAGCGCCAAGAAATCCAAAGATGAACAACGCTAGGCAACCATGGATACTTCGTTTTGATCCGAAAACTGTGTAGGAGTGGTTTTGACCATATTTCATACCCACAGGAGCTGACATTCCGTCACCAAACATCATGATATGAATACCAGCTGCAGCAAAGCAGTACAGTTCCTCATTGCCAGTGAAAGTGAATAGTACTGTCAAAAGTGTGATTGAAACTGCATACCAGAATGGCCCACGAACACTACCATGCTCTAGATCCTCAGGTCGAGCCATTGCCTGGAAGAACTTACTGAATCGTTCATGATTGGCTAATGCAAGCATTATAACAAAGAGAAGAGCAACAAGACTGGCTACCCACTTGTTAGTATAATATGGAACACTCCAGATAGCACCACCCGCAAATAAATGAACAATCCGTCGTGTAAATTCTGAACCTAGGTTGAACTTCCTTCTACCAAAATCTGCCACTACAAGGACTGTCATTGCATAAAGTAATGCAAAAGAGAATACAATCACATCGTTCAAATCAATTGCAAAATCTGTGAAGTTGAAAACAATATCCACTTGCATTGAACATCACTCACTGCAACTTATCGAGCATGTTCAAGTCCAACATATCTATCTATCGGCCTATATCTTCAGACGTAGTACGTTGAGAGTCTAAACCACTCTCCCGTTCCAAATCAGCAACTGTCTTTTCGATTCTCTCTTCAAGTTCAGAAAGATTTTCGCCACGAGTAGATATCCACACTCTGAGTACGGGAGATGTGCCATAGGGTTTAGGCATTGATTTGATATATACACAAGGATTGGCAGTCATGGTCTTTAGAATATGAGGTGCCATCACAGTCTCGTCTCGAAGTGGAAAGTCTACCACCACCTCGTGATAGACGATATTGGTTGCTTCTGATAGCCAAGGCAGAACAGATTGCTCAAAGATGCTCTTCAGTTCCTTTGGAACTCCAGGAAGACAGAAAACAGTTGTGTCATCAACAGTGAGTCGTACTCCAGGTGCTCCACCCACGGTGTTATCCAATGGGATAGATCCTTTTGGAAT
>JAEOST010000556.1 GCA_016840245.1 Candidatus Thorarchaeota archaeon | reverse complement strand
GGTACTACCAAGAGATAGGGTACAAGAAAGACTGTGACAGGAACCATGAGCCATGCTAGTCCAATCCAGAGGACAAATGTGGTCTCTGTCAGCATCAAGATGAGAAAGACGGGTGAAATTATGAAAACTGCACCTGCAGCGACATATCTTAGAAACTGGACATCATATGCTGGACTGTCAATGTATCCTTCCGGGTAGTTACTCATTGTATGTTCAGACTTCATGTAGGAGTCAAATCAATTAAGTTACTCCATTGGTAAACGAGTATTTTCTCTTGTAAGGGTGGGTTTTCTTGGTCTCTGCCAGACACAGAGCAGAAGCACTCCAACAACAACTCCGATGCTGAGGACACTGGCTGTTGCCGCACCTCCGGGGAGAGTTGCAACAAATGCTGGATTACCCAATCCTCCTGCTAGGATGAGTAATGCAATAGATACGCCACAGTAAATGATCGTGCTACGACAATCAGCTACTTCCTGTTTGTTATAACGCGGTTGGGGGTGCCCATCGTCGATAGAATTACTGATTGAGAACGTCAATACAAATTACCATTGAAGACCTCGGAATTTTCAGTAATATTTGTTCTCTACGACGCAGAAATTGTCTATAAGTCCCAAGGAGTTTTATTGTCGAATCGCTGAACTTCTTTCAAGATGAACCACAAGACAATCGATTACGATCACGTTTCTTCTGTCTATGATTCTGTTAGGTCGGGTGATCCTGAAATGGTTCACCAACTACTCAGCAGACTATCTCTTGAAAAGCATCTCCGGGTCCTCGATGTAGGGTGTGGAACTGCAAATAATACACTTCTCTTCTCAAAGGCATCTAAAACACAAGTGATCGGACTTGACTTCTCCTTTGGAATGCTCAGCGAGGCATGCAAGAAGGCTCTGGAACTTTCTTTCGTGCAAGCACCTGCTGATGCTATCCCATTCAATGCTGCATCGTTTGATTTTGTCTTCATGACTGAGGTTGTTCATCATCTTCCAAATGTTCCTGCTGCAATCAATGAGATATACCGTATTCTTGACAAATCGGGCAAATCATGCATAGTAACCCAATCGCATCCACAGATAGCTTCGCGAATGACATCAAGGTTCTTTCCAGCAACAATACCTATTGATCAAGCAAGATATCCCTCTATCAGCCAATTGGAGGATAATTTGCATGATGCTGGTTTTACTATAGTTGAACCTCTGTCTTACACCTTTTCCCCAGTAAGATTGGGGGCTGAGTATCTGCTCACTGTAGAACGCCGAGGGTTTTCGATGCTTCACAAGATATCCAATGAGGAGTACAAATTAGGACTCTCAGAACTTCAAAAGATAATGGCATCTGGTGAACCGTTGGATTACTCTGCAGGCTATACCTTTGTCTGGGCTTACAAGTAGGTCATTTGACCTCAACGGCTAATTGATGTTCACTCTCAACGTCAAATCGAAACAGAACTCGAATAGTAAGAGTCGTAGAACCAGACGCCACTGCTCGAAACAACCATTGGCCTCTCTGTGAATCTCCACCGGTCCAACCTGGTTTCTTCATATGCTCGGGATGAACATATTCAGTGTTTGTGTCTTCATGAACAATTATTTCTGTAGAACCAATCTCAAACTCTGCATCTTCACCTACAGAGCCAAGCCGGTGAAATTTGCACATAAAGACATCACCTACATCTAACGTGACTTTCTGATTTGGTGTCTTCCAATCAACTTCAATGGGTTCTTCCTTTGGAGGTTTCACGAAATCATCTCCCAAGCTCTGCAGCAAGACCTCTAGGAGTCTTGACCCACTTGTATACAAGAACAGCTACTATAATTCCAATAGTACCCCCAATTACAATAATCAATATCGTTGTGAGTTGAAGATCATCTGGAATAACTGTTGGAGTTCCTTCTGACCATTGGGCAACGACTAAGTCAATGAGATTCGAACCGAAAGAAGATAAAGTGAATTGCACGAAGGTGAGAGTTCCGTTTGTCTTCTCGTATCGCCACTCAAATCTATAGTTGAATGAGTATCCCTCTGTAGAGAATGCAGATTCCTCAGATGTTCCCCATTCTGTTTCTGTATCAATAAGCGTGGTGTCTGGGTGTGCTGTCAAATTCAACCTCTCTGTCTGGAGGTTCCAATCACCAACAAGTATGACAAATGCTGTGGAATCAATCTCCAGTGTGGTTGAATCTTTTGCAAGGGTAACATGTGAAAGAGGTAGGTTCTCTGTGTTACTTATGTTCTCAGGGATGAACTCAAGCTCCATGACTGTCGCAGTGAAGAGGTCTCCAGCTTCTAAATCAAGGAGAAACAATAACCAATATGGGACCATCAAAAGACCAGTTGGATTATACGTTTTCCTCTGGAGTGCATAAGTGAATTCCTCTCCAACCTCTACTCCCCATTCTAAACTGTGATTAGCAGCCAATGCAGTAGGTGCTAGAGTAAACATCCCGATGAGCATAAGGACAAGAATCTTGGAAGTCATTCTTTGGTTCATGGAACATCATCTCTCAGAGGAGTGATGTCGTAGTGGCAGAATGAATGTAATGAAGATATCCATTGCTTCAAGACCAGTTGGTCTCTAGCAGGTTCTCTAGCCAATCAATATGGTCTATGATAACTGTTCCATCTGGAGCTAGTTCTTCTTCATCGTCTACCCAGGTCAAGAGAACAGGGAGCATATCCGCATTATTCGCAGCAACCACGTCGTATTCCACAACATTGCCAACGTATGCACATCTCAGTGGATTCGAACCGAGTTCTCGGGCTACCTGTAGTAGCATGTAAGGAGAAGGTTTTGCATAACCCGGAACGAATGAGTATTCTATTGACCCAAAGTAATGGGCTATATTATCTTTCTCAAGGATATGAGTAGGATCTCCGAATCTATTAGATGCAATACCAAGCTTGTATCCTCTTGATGATAGATTCTCAAGACTCTCTCTACACCCTTCAATAAGGGGGGGTTGGATACGCTTCGTATGTTCTTCCCACTTGTCCTCATACGCTTCAGCTAAAGCATCAAGGTCCCCCTCGATACAAAGGGTTTCGAGAAATATTCTGTCATACTTAATCCACTCATCCCTACTTGGTTTCCAGTGTGGTCCGACGTTTTTATCAAGCATAATCTTGTTGATCCACTCGTTTCGTTGTGCATCAAGTGCAACCTTGAGCTCGTCATCAGTGAGCTTATCGCAGTCTTCAATCCCTACTTCGACGAGAAATCTCCGAGCGAGGCTAATCAGACCCTCTAAGGGCCTATAGAGAGTTCCTCCAAGATCAAAAATTACTGTATCAATGTTTTCGAATGACATACGATTCATCCTGAATTAGTCAACTCATGTAATCTGTCTATCGGAATCCGATGTCTTACAACCCAACTCTTTTGAGTATCCCCGAATCACTATGTCTTGGTTCCCATGAGTTCCCCCGAACAAACACTGAAGGAGATTGAAGAATACCTCCAAGATCATCCCAAAGATGCTAATGCTTGGAATAGTCATGGAGTTCTCTTAGCTACGGTGAAACAGTTCGGACCTGC
>JAEOST010000555.1 GCA_016840245.1 Candidatus Thorarchaeota archaeon | reverse complement strand
AGTTCTCCCTGCATATCTATGGTGAATGAGTCAGATCGTCGTTTACTGAACCCGGGAACTCCAAATCGGGTTTGTGCCCCTTCATCAGGAGCAGTAAGGACATAGTCCTTGAATCCGAAGGTATCAGCAGCCATCTCGATGAGTTCCTTCGTAAAGGAGATGACCTCATACTTACCCTGCTCTGCCAGTCTCTCGGCCCAATTGAGACCTCTGTTTACAACTGGTTCGACAACCCAGAGTCTATCGCATAGACCTGCTATGGTGTTCATAGCAGTTCGACTTGATACAGCTTCGCCGGTACTGAAGGCCTTGTCCTGAAGTGCATATGGCTGAAAAGTCAATACAACCTCCACACGACTGGGAGGAGGTAAGTTCTCTACTTCGTACTGTTTGTGTCCAGTCTTCGTGACTCGAAAGGGGTACTGTAGCAGGTCAAGTAACAGAATGAGCTCTTCGACACGGTCAGCTGTTGTATAGAACTCCTCTGCTGCAGGAGTTGAACCTGTACAACTCTGAACTACAACAACTCTCTGATTGGCAAGCTCTTCGATCTGTCCTATCTTCACATAGAGGTCCATATTGGGAAAGAAGTGTTTCCCATCAAAGTTAGGATCTGTACAGAAGACTTGGATTCCGAGTTCAGCGAACTGTTCCTTTAGATGCTCAGCACCACTTGCTAGAACTACTTTGAAATCGCTCATTCGCTTTCGCTTGTTGGAGAGTTACAGAGGTCTTTATGTTGATTGTGGCTAGTTTGATAGTCTACAAGAATCTTCTATTTTGCTGTTTACGAAAATAAGAAAACAAGAATTCTTCATCTCTATTTTGAGGTATATTAAGGATGGATATTGGAAAATGTCCCAAGTGTGAGAATTTTGTAACAAGTAATGATATCAAAGAGGTCAAATTCAGAGGTACGTTTCAAGTTCACCATGCATATGTCTGTGAACTCTGTGGACATATAATCGGATTTTCATCATCTCGGCCATGAAATGAGTCTATGGTATCTCCTAGTAACATAGTCCCGTCTTGTTTCATTCAGTCATTTTCCAACAGGGTAGGTCATCTTCAGCTGTAGTCCATCGAGGTTCTTCCAACGTGCATCTCACGTACAATATCTTGTTCACCTCTCTGGTATATGAGCAGAAATAGCAGGTTTTGCAAGTCCTGGGGATGTCTTTGGTATCCTCTTCTTGCACTTCATCTTGTTCCTTTGGAGTATCTTTCCGCCACTTCTCCAGTTTGGACCGTACTGCTTTCTTAGTCAACCAGACCAAGTCCAGATATTCGGACTCCGTCATCTCTGGTTCGTTTTCATTGGGGTCCGCATCCCGAGCAAGTGGCATAGAACTTCCCTGTCAAGATAGGTGTGATTATCCGAGATAAATCAATTCAGTTTGTAATATCTGTTGAATCATGTATCTGAATCCAATAATCTAGTAACGTTCTTAACAGTCTGTCTTTGAGCTATTGTCGACAAGACTGGAGTGGATGAATCTGACTGTAGAAGTCGATGCATCAGATTTACCTGATTTGACATACTATAGAGATGAAAGATGTCAAGACATAGAGGGAATGCTAAGGGAAACCTCCGAGTATACTGATTGTGTGGTTAAACGATGTCATCAACCGAGTGAATTTCAAGAATATGGGGATCCCTTTGCCATTCAAGATTCTGAGGAAGAGATTCTAGCTTGGATCTATGAGTGGGAGGTTAATGCTCTGAACAAACCAGAGCTTATTGCCCTCATTGGCGTCCGAAGTGAAAGGGGAAAGATATCTGACTCTGCAATTCCATTACAATTCGGAGGGGGCTTCGCAGTCTTTTTCGGTATATGTATGGTGGGTGCGCAGTTGATACTATCGTTGATGGGTAATGCACCTCCAGTGGAGATATTCTTTGTACCCGGAGTGCTCCTGGTCTTCATAGGTCTGATTGTGTTCTTTGTTGGTTCAAGAAGAGATCGCGGTAGAAAAAAGGAATTAGATATTGAAACAGCAAAGTCAGACCCCTCATTTCTTAGTGCACTAAGAAAGCTTGCATCAATTGCAGACACAGAGTATAAAGATGCAGGTGAGTTTGCTGAGAGACTGAGGAAAGTTGAGAAAGAGATTATGTAAGCAGTATCTAGTCTGCTAAAGCTAATAAGAAAACAATAGAATAGAGTCATAGTGGTCAATGGTGGGTATTGATACTATCAGTGGTAGGCTCTATTTTTCTTTGATTTTACACCTTCAGGTGATGATACCAATAATTGTGTTCTTTGCAGGATTCTTTGCCTATATTCAGGAATTTGGGTTGCTGCGAGTTATCATCCTCTTATTGCTCTCTATAGCAGGTTTTGTAATCAGTATAGTCCTCGTAATGAGAGGAGGGCCCTACGGAGTGAATCTTGATACACCATACCCGGAGGACAAGCAAATTGTAGAAAGGAAGTCTATGATTGCATACACACTGGCCTCCTTACTTGCCATTACTGATTCGCTGCTCAGTGGGATTGGCGGTGCTATTATTCTGCCACTGATTGCAGTATTACCAAACTATCTGTTCTTTGGAATAGCATACCGTCTTGCAAAAGGAATGATGCAATACAGTCAGGAGGAGTACATGAGAAAGGCAGCAAGACGTCCTCCAAGAGTGTTATTTGAGGAGGATATAATGACTATGTATGAGATGCGGGATAGTGAGGCGCTTCTAGGTGTTCTTGAGAGTGCAAATGACGCTACATTCAGGGCACAAGCTGCCGAGTTTCTTGGAAAGCTAGACGATTCTAGTATTCGTGAATGTCTTGGGGAGGGTCTCTCGGACAATGATGAAGAAGTGCAACTAAAGACTGCTATAGCCCTCTGCTATCATGAACAAGATTTTGGATCTATTGACATCTTTGATGAAAGATGGGAAGATTTTGATGTTGATACAAAACTTAAGGTGATAGAAGCACTTCTAACACTGAATTCAGTTGATGCAAGACTGTTCTTGGAGTGGGTTTACAAGGATGAAAATCCTGAGGTTTCGTCAAGGGCACTGGAAGCACTTATCGAGGCGAGAAGTAAAACAGACAAGATTCGTCGTTGGGAGAGTAAGAAAATCCCACCTGAGTAATCTGATCTTCTGTTAATACTGAACTAATCACCAGTTGGAACTACACTACGACCTTCCATCATTAGAATCGCTGTTCTCTGGGGTGCTCTTGTACGATGATTCACTCCCTTTGGTACCATGAAACCCTGACCCGGCTTCAACTCAACAAATCTATCTTCTAAATCAATAAAAAGGAGTCCATCAATCACATAGAAGAACTCGTCTTCATTGTGGTGTTTATGCCAGTGAAACTCTCCATGAATGACCCCCAATCTGACAACACAGTCATTCACCTCACACAAGGAGAAGTTCTGCCATTTCTTCTTACTTGCTTCGATAATTCCAGGGATGTCGATAATCTCCAATGGACTAAATTTTACATCGTTATTGATTGAGTAGTCAAAGTCAGGATTCATGTTATCCACTACCATGCTTCACTCTATCTGAAGTAAGATTGAGAGACCTTCTAAATTATATCGCTTACTCTGTTTCTTCCCGGATTATCTTGTATACGACTTGATGTAAGTGGTCAGGACAACCTACAGTCACACTATCGTCGTCCCCAAAGAACGAGAAGCTTCCTCCTGATTGCATGACTAATATCCAAGGATAAAGAACGTAGAAGGAGCTTGAACACATCTTTCCTTTGTCTTCAGGAAAGTTGTAGGTATCACCAACTTTCTGTTCCATGGAGCACTTTCCAGTTCCAAGAATTTCGACTACCTCTATCTTGATTTTGTATGGTGACATAGTATGTGTAATTGATGTAAAGTACCTCAATAATGAACTGAAGAGCGCAAAGGAAGCAAATCACTGGAGTTTCACTCATCTACATCTCTGAAATCAATAATCTAGACGGAGTAGTAATAAAAGCCGTTCAAAGAAGTCATTGGTTATGTCGTCTGAGGATGCTGACAAGAGTTTCCCCCTCATTTGGTGTCCAGTGATACCACTGGAAAAGCTGGATGAGTTGTCTATCTATGAGGAGGAACTTCGTAAGCTGTCCAGATTCTATGACGACTGGTGTGCATCTATGAGAAGCAAAGACGTCAAGGGCGGAGATGTCGGAATCTACCTTGACCGCATTCGAATGCTGATGATCAACATCGGTGTTGCCTCAGGTGCGAATCGGGAGTTTGCAGAGGAGGTTCAGTCCATCATTTCAGAAGCACTCAGAGAGCAGATTCTGAAGTCTGTTTCAGAGATGAGTGTTGATTCAGACTCAAGAAAGATTGTCAAAGAGACCCTTACTGACTTCTTTTCTCATCTGAAGTTCACACGCGACATTGATCCAACCGAGGAGATTTCGCGGTCTGCAAGTGCATCTATTGGACGATCTTCAGGTATGCTTGGCAAGGTGCGAGGACTTGCAAGGGGAACAGCAGAGGGTAAGGACCCTGAATCCTCTGGCTTTGTAAGAATGGCACTTGTAGAGGCGTCACGAGTAGTTTTACGGACATATCTGCGATTACTCAGTCCAAACCCGTGGAACTCAATGTAGTTGCAAAGTAAGACTACGAGCTGTTATTTCTGATAATTCCTTCTTGTTTTATGAAAGATATCTCTGATTTCTTAGCAATGCGCCAGTCTGTATGGTGCAATATCACCTTGAGACTACTACCTGAAACCTCCAGTTCGATAAAACTCGCATCATCTCGACCAGAACGACCCCCAGTAGCCCCAGTGATAGTTCCAGGATTGAGGAGTAATTTGTCCTTCAGTAATCTTATGTCAGGTCTATGTGTGTGACCATGGACTCCGATGTCTGCATCGATCTCGACAACAACCTCCCAGAGCTGGTCAATGTTACCACGTGGCCGTAGTTGTGTACCATGCATTAGTAGAATCTTGAATTCCTCAGCTTGGACTTGTTCGTGGAAGTTGTAGTCGTTCATGTAATCCATATTGCCTCGTACAATGTAGCACCTTGGCAAGGGTGGTAAGACCGCCCTCATTGAGTGCTCACGGACCAAGTCACCTGTAATTAGAGCGAAATCGTATCTGGTCTGCTCTATGTGTTTATGGAACGGTTTAGGAATGGAGTCACATCTGGTAGGTATATGAGTATCACCAAAGACCAAGATCCTCTGCATATTGGTATCCTTCGTTGTATATGTCAGGACCGAGTACGCTCCAGATTCTCAAGAATCTTCTCATAGACTTCTTTCTTGTGTCCCTTAGAGAGTTTGGCAAGTCGTTCAACAATCAGTTCAGGTGTGCTTCTAGCAAGATAGCCAAACTTCGGTGTCCTGTCCACCACAAGTTCTAGATTCTCGTCCAGACCCCGTGCCTCAATACCATCAATACGTACTGGAACATCAGTGACCTCCTTGATTTCTCGGGCAAGATGGCTGCAAAGCACTGTGCAGTTCTTGGAATCACTCTGTAGAATCTCTAAGAGACCTGCAATGACATTTGCTGCACTACCAGGCTCTGTAATGGCTTCGACCTCATCAAAGAGTGCCAGTTTTGCTTTCTGAGAAACAACAATGTCAGCAAACTGCTTGAGGGTGGCTTCAAAGGCCCCAGCACTCACCATACCACGGCTCTTATAGAAGAAGTATATCTCCTCAAAGGCACGTAGATGGGCATTCTTAGCTGGAACAGGGAAGCCTGTCTGTGCCATTGTGGCTATCTGAGCAAGGGTTTGTATGATCGTTGTCTTACCACCGCTATTAGCACCTGAGAGAATTGCACAGTTCTCACCATTGGTTCCTGCGGGTCTGAAAGAAGTATCACCAATAGCATAATCGATGGGCTGAACATCTCCATGCTTACCCTTCATCATACTTTGGATTAAGAATAGATTCCGTGCACCTTCAACACCAACACCCGACAATTCAGGATTGATGTTAGGCCTAGTGAGGTCATAGTCAATTGAAAATAGACCAACGGCAAGAAAGAGGTCGTACTCAAGAAGGGTCTGTACTGCTGTCATGACAGCAGGGCGTAGCTTGTCCAGCTCTCCAGCAATTTTCTTTACTAGTCCAAACTGGCGGTCAGCAAATAGTCGTCGAAGTCTGTCTTCAAGGTCATTAATTTGAGTGGGGACCAGCTTTGCTGGCAGGGATATCTCTTCGCTAATCACTCCAGTGACCCAGTCTGACTCACGTGCTGTAAGACCCAGCATCTCAACGAGCTTGTCCTCAGCCTCCTGAACTGTGGTTGTGAAGGTTTCGATAATCTCAGCTGGCAGCATGTTACGTAATGCATTAGGATCTGCACCGTCCATGTCTGCGGATTGGAGTATACTGATTATCTGTTGACCTCCCAGTGTAATCTCACTCTTAGCAATCCTTGACTTGATTTGTTCATTCAACCATGACTCAGTTTCAGCAATTGCTGTGGGAAATACCTTGGCAGCCTTACGATAGCGATCTAGTTGAGCATCAACTCCCTCTGCAACATCTCCATCCTCATTGAGATTTTTGAGTATCTCAGCCACCTTTGTGAGACTGTCAAAATCCAGTCCTTCTGAGAATT
>JAEOST010000554.1 GCA_016840245.1 Candidatus Thorarchaeota archaeon | reverse complement strand
TTCCCCGACCCTGACACGCCCGTAACAACGGTCAGTTTATCTCGGGGGATATCCACGTCTAGGTTCTTTAGATTATTCGTCCTAGCTCCCTTTACACTAATGTGTTCTCTCATGCATTCATGCCTCCTAACACCAGTTCTACCACATGCCTCCGTTCGCGATGAAGGGGCAGTATGGCCTGATGATAGCTTGAGGTTTCTCACGATATGAGAAAGTGCGCGAACGAGAGGATGAATGAATATAGATTCTTTGGTCTCAGTACGGACTACCAGTTTTGACAGTCCACTTTTATACAACCTCCAATATTCTGCAAATGGTGTTCGCATGCCAAAGAAGAAAGGAAAACCTGTAACTAAGATACTCCTAGTCGTGGTTGTGATTGCCATTATTTCATTTGGTGTCGTTGGCTGGCACGATGGTGTTCTCGGAACAACTCAGCTTGGCGATATCAACGACTTGACTATAAACAGTGGAACAACGGTTAGGGTACGTGGTGAAATCACTGCAGTTGTGTTATTCGTAGTAACATTGAACGATGGGACTGGAGGTGTCGCTTTTTCATGGACTGGTCCAGCAACTGTGGGTTCGATAGTTGTTGTGACAGGTGTAGTGCAATCCGCACATTTCTTGCACCTAGTGTCTTCCGTTGAAGTTGTTTGGATATTCCAATAACCCGCTGTAGGCCGTTGCGTTGAGCTTCAGTCTTAATTAGTCTGAATGAGTCATTGATTGAATATGCCATCTGCGACCAAACCCCAAGTTGTAGGAATATCCGTTATACTCATAGTTGTAATTGCTGCATCTGGATACTTGCTGGCTCCCTATATCCTCAATCCTCCTACTTCACCTGAAACGATCACAGTTCATCTTCTAGATGCAACATGTGTGATAATCGAGTACAATGACACGAGAATAGTCATTGATCCTTGGTACTTTTTAGATAATTACACAGGTCTTCTAGCCGATGTCGTTCTAATTACGCATCCACATTTCGATCATTACAATGAAACAACAATAAACGCAATCCAAAATGAAGACACAATTAACGTTCTCCCTGCAAGTATGACCACAGAGGTTGCTCTTCACGATGGCATTGGGGTTGTACCAGGTGATGTCGTACAGTTTGGGAGTATCACAATAACTGCATTCTATTTGTACACCCAAGGTTTTGGTCATCTCAGAGAGAACAATTGGACGAGTTATCTCATAGATATCAATGGCTTCAAAATATTTCACGCCGGTGATGCCTTGAACATGTCTGAATATGTTGAACTGAGTGGACTGGTTGATGTTGCATTCCTACCAATTTACTCACTGGATAACAGAACAGTTCTCGACCTCGAGAGGTTACAACCAAGGTACTTCATCCCCACCCATTTCTATCTCGGTATGAACGAGTACTACCTCAATGCTTTTGAGGATGAAATAGCCGCAGTGTCTGATTGTGAACTAATCAGTATGGATTTCTGGACATCCTATACTTTCGAAATCTAGTCAAGCTCATCCACTGCTTCCGACAACTCATCTGAATAGTGGTCGCCCCACTTTCCCACACCAAACACAACCAATCCTAGATCGTGAACTAATCCTACACAGAACCCAAGAATGAATGCGGGTAGCAGTTCCATATCAAGGACGCCAAGCCAAGCAATGAGTAAAGCACCAGTACCCCATTGTAGTGGGGGGTATGTCCACTTGATAATGAACCATTGACGCTTTGAAAATCTCGGTGCCATTATTGAGTCCCCTGAAATACCTGTATTCTTGCGTTATTATAAGAAGAATCTGATGACAGCAAACCCTTTTTGCTAGTCTCATTCCCACGAACGATTGAGTGATGGTCAGATGAAAATCCGAGAGGCTACAAGAACTGACAGCAAGTGGATTCTACACCACCGGATTGGTATGTTCACAGACATGGGTGAATCCCCTGAATATATTCAGGAATCAGCTCGGTTGACTGAGCAATACCTCGAGGATGATTGGACCAAAGGATATCGCTACTTCTTGGTCGAGGAGAATGATGAAGTCATTGGAGGTTGTGGTATCAGTCCATTTAGAATTCCACCACAGGTCTCTCAAAAGAGCGGTGTCTACGCATACTTGTCCAATATGTTTGTTGAACATGAATACCGTAGGAAAGGTGTAGGCAGAGCGTTACTTCATCGTGTCATTGAAATTTGTAAGAATGAGGGAATTGGGTTGTTGTTCCTTCATGCATCAGACGATGGTCTCTCACTCTACAAGACGGAGGGATTCAAGAGTTCAGAGCGATTGATGGCTCTACGTACTTTCGATTAATCGATATACGAGCTGTCACTCATTATCTGCAGGTTTTAAGTCAAAGTTTGGCATACTATAAGCCAAGTCTGTTCCATCAAAGTGGAGGGACAGGGGGAGAAACGTCTTTAGTGTAACTTAGTCGGGACCTTAGATTTCCTAAAAACGGAATGGATGTCTAAGGAGAGGAGAGTAATTGAAAAGTACGAGAGAGAAAACCCTGGCACTTGTTGTCGGGATATTTATGATTCTAGCACTTTGTACGACTAGTTTTGTTATAGCAGTGGACGCTACAACGGCATACGAAGAAACTGGACTCATAATGCAAGACGAATATATACTACATGAAATCGATATTCCTGATGGACCAGAGGTCATGATCGAGCTAATCTGGGATGAACCTGGAGAACTTATCGATCTTGATTTCTTTGAGGTTGCAGTCGGAGTTTCTGGAGCTTCCTTACGAAATCCAGAGATTGGGTTCCTGAGTGGAATCAGTGGTCCCACTCATCTTGTCATCTGGATTCAAGGTTTTCAGGTTCCTGAAGAAGGTGTAGAGTACTGCCTTCGGATAACATATGGTTCTGATGTTATCCCGGAACCTTATGCTGAGCCTGGTGGACTCACAGTCGGGGATTTAACAAGTTGGCATCATGCCGCACGATTGGGTATCTACAGTGCAGACTACAAATCTGCCCATTCATATGTATACCAATCTAATCCTTGGCGTCAAACAATCATGCCTTGGTATTCATGGTTTGGCAATATGTACGAGGGGTCAGGTTGGGCAGGACCTGCATTCTATGCAGATGATGCGATATTAGTCGGAGGTCTTACAATCTATTGGCCAATGGATGAATACACCCTGAAGGAAGCCCGTGAAGAATTAGAAGAAACAACAGTTATCTATAAGGTCGATGGAATCCCCCTTGAAGACCTTGGACATGCTACAGAAGGGCCAATTCGAGCTGATAACTTCAATCATCAATGGTATTGGCGACTTCCTGCAGTGATATTCAAACCTGGTGAGTTGTTCGATGTCCTGGACCAGCCAGAGGAGTATTTACATAGCTTCGAATATTCAGTCCCAGAAGCGGGCTGGTACTTCTACGGCAACTTCTATCTTCTCTTGTAATTTATTCCAACATAGAATCTGAACTATGATGAGGTTGCGCATCTTGCACACCTCATCCTTTTCTTTTTTAGCAATCACAATAGTCTTACTCGTGATTTCCGAGTAAAGCTTCCTTATCTTGGAATGTATCCCGAACGAATCCTCGGGGAATGCAGATGAAGTATGGAATCAACATACCTAATTTTGGTTGGTTTGGTGACATCGACACTCTTGTCGACATAGCGGTTGAGGCTGAAGAGGCTGGATGGGATGGCTTCTTCCTTTGGGATCATATACTGGTCTTCAAGCAGGAGGACATGGTCCTACCTTTCGTTGATCCTTGGATTGCGTTGACTGCAATTGCATGCAATACAAAGAAGATGCGACTTGGTCCACTTATCACACCACTACCAAGGCGGAGACCCTGGAAGGTTACTAGAGAGGCATTAACAGTTGACCACCTCTCAAAGGGTCGCCTGATTCTTGGAGTTGGAATAGGCGCTCCTCCAGATGTCGAGTTTGAGTACTTTGGTGAAGAGAGTGACACAAAGATACGTGCCCAGATGCTAGACGAAGGACTCGACATCATCACAGGTCTTTGGTCTGGTGAACCTTTCTCCTACAAAGGTGCACACTACCAACTGGAAGAGATGACATTCCTCCCGAAGCCAAAACAAGAACCTCGAATCCCGATTTGGGTGGGTGGAGGTATACCAAACAAGACTCCGTTCAAGAGAGCTGCTCGCTATGAGGGTGTTGCGCCAGTCCACTCAAAATGGCCTGAGCCAGTTACTCCTCA
>JAEOST010000553.1 GCA_016840245.1 Candidatus Thorarchaeota archaeon | reverse complement strand
ATCCACAAGCAATCCTTATGATATACAGATAGCCCTGTTCCAAAGAGGCTGACCAATGATTCTGCGTGCCTATGTGATGAAGGCAAGTGGTGATGCTCTTCTTGGAAGGTCGTATGAGGACAAGGAATCTGCTAAGAGAGCAGAGAAACTTCCACCTCATGTTCGATCATGCTTGACATTGTTCCATACAGGAAGAAGTACTGAGCTAGAGAATGCATATACACTGGAGCAGGGCGACCTCGTCTGGAGGTATGTCTTTTTCGAATCTTTTGCAGTTATCTTTCTCTCCACACTGGATGACTCACATGCTGAACTTGAGAGACGGATGATTTCAATTGGAAAATCAGTTGCACAGTCATATGGTCGAGTGATTGAGACATGGAATGGTGACATGGATGACATCGAAGAGATGGGTGATCTCATCGATCGTTTCGTATTGATGGATATGGCACTCCCTGGTAAAAGAACAATGACCAGAATTGAGAAGCTTGTAAACAAGACCTTGGAGAACTCTGAGGTTTCATACGTGGGCATCTTCGATGCTCAAGGCACTATGATTAGCGGGAACGTTCCCGACACTCATATCACACAGATACAGACTCTACTTGAGGGTGGGACTGTTCGACATACTGTTGAGATGGTTCCTACAGAATTGAAATTGCGTCAACACCGTTTGCATATGTTAACCGTCCAATCACTCACAGTTGTGGTTGGTACATTCCGAGCAGACAGTCGTGTGCGAGCCATTGGTATTGTAGCTGATGTTGCACAGACTCTTACGGACATCATCTCAAAATGAACACAACTTCTAAATGATGCAAGTCTTCTCCACTCCATCAGTGAAGTGATATGCTAATTGTTGGTGTCTGTGGTTCTCCCAAGAAAGCAAAATCAAGCACGAGATTTCTACTTGAAAAGGCACTTGAAGCTGCCTCTGATGTTCTATCCGATGTTACAACAGAAACTGTGACTACTCTTCTACTTGATTTACACGAGTATGACATTCTCCCTTGTACTGGGTGCGATTCATGTGTAAGAAAGAAGCCCTGTCCAGAAAGTGCTAAAGATGACATGACTGAACTTGAGAGTAAATTGACTCAGGCTGATGGTATCATCATTGCAGCCCCCTCCTACTTCACATCTGTTCCAGGGATTCTCAAGAACTTGATGGATCGATCGCGAACAGTCAAGATGTTAGATCATCAACTACGGGACAAATTTTTTGGAGCAATTACATATGCTGGCTTACGTTATGGTGGTCAGGAGCATGTAATTGACCTCCTGAACAGATACGCTCTAGGTCATGGGATGATTGTCGTGGGCGCCTTGGGAAGTCCCGTAAAGCATGGGACCTTTGGGTCTGGAAGTATGCAGAAGGATGATGGAGGGTGGAGAAATGCCACCACTGATGAATTGGCAATTGACGCCAGTGAAGTATTGGGTCGCAGAATTGCAGAACTTGTAAAATCTGTAAAGGGATAGGAGCTAGTGAATTGAATAAACCTGAAGGCATTGGCCTCATACAGATCTATACTGGAAATGGTAAAGGTAAGACCACTTGCGCTCTGGGAGCAGGAATACGTGCGGCAGGTCATGGTCTTGAAGTAATGATGATTTCATTCATGAAGGCTAAAGTCGCAGACAGAGGAAGTGGCGAAGAGATAAACTACGGTGAGTTCAAGTCTACTGACTATATTCCGAACTTCACGATAATCCCCAGTGGTAGAGAGACCTTTGTCGACAAGGATAATCCTGACCCCCTTGATATTCAGATGGCTCAGGAGGGACTCAGGATGGCACAAGAAGCCCTTCAAGAACACAAGTGTGATGTCCTCATCCTCGATGAGATCAATGTTGCAGTTGAGTGGAATCTCATCTCTCTAGAGGATCAGTTGGGTCTCATAAGTACAAAACCCAAGGATATTGAACTCATCATGACAGGTCGATACGCTCGGGTTGAGGTTATGGAGGCTGCAGATTTAGTCACTGAAATGACTGAGATAAAGCACTACTATTCAACTGAGAAGATTCTGGCTCGACGAGGCTTTGAATTCTAGGTATTCCGATTAGTTAATATCCTCACTCATCGAATGGTCTATTCAGCCTTGAATAGGAGCAGTCAAAGATGGTATCAGAGAATGCCAAGGATGCTAGTTCTGCACCCCTAACTCCAGAGATTGAAGCTATCAGAAAAGCAAAGGAGTCTTGGGAATCCAATACATTGCAGAAACATCAGAAGAAGCATCCTGATCGAAGTGAGGAGTATGTTACGACATCAAGTCGTCCTATCAAGGTTCTATACACTCCTGATGATATTCCCAACTTTGACTATATGAGAGACCTTGGGTTTCCCAGTCAATATCCATACATTCGTGGAGTTCAGCCATCGATGTATCGAGGCCGACTTTGGACTATGCGCCAGTTTGCTGGTATGGGAAGTGCTGAGGAGACCAACGAGCGTTTCAAGTTCCTCTTGGCTAATGGACAGACTGGATTGAGTGTTGCTTTCCACTTACCTACTCTTTATGCTCATGACTCTGATCATCCATTTTCACATGGTGAGATAGGAAAGCTTGGTGTAGCTGTCGATACTCTAAAGGACATGGAGATACTCTTTGATGGGATTCCCCTTGACAAGGTAACAACAAGCATGACCATCAATCCTCCTGCCTCAATTCTGCTAGCAATGTATATGGTTACAGCAGAGAAACAAGGTGTTTCATCACATCAGATTGGAGGAACAATCCAAAATGATATGTTGAAGGAATTCCAAGCTCAGAAAACAATCCGCATTCCACCCGAGCAGTCCATGAGAATTGTCACTGATACAGTTGAATACTGCATTGACAATGTACCAAGGTGGAATACAATCTCAATTAGTGGGTATCATATTAGAGAAGCTGGTAGCACTGCTGCTCAAGAACTTGCATTCACATTGGCAAATGGAATGGAATATGTCCGTTGGGGAAAAAAACGAGGACTGGATGTTGATGCCTTCGCACCACGCCTCTCCTTCTTCTTTAACGCGCACAATGATATTTTCGAAGAGGTAGCTAAGTACAGAGCAGCACGACGTATCTGGGCTCGCGAGATGAAAGAAACCTTTGGAGCTAAGAAAGAACGTTCGCTCTGGATGCGATTCCATACCCAGACCGCTGGTTGTTCACTCACAGCACAGCAACCGACAGTCAATGTTGTACGGACTGCATACCAAGCTCTGGCTGCTGTACTCGGTGGGACTCAATCTCTACACACCAACAGCATGGACGAAGCTCTCTGTCTTCCAACTGAGGATGCAGTAAGAGTTGCCCTCAGAACACAACAGGTTCTGGCATACGAAAGTGGTGCTGCAAATACAATCGACCCTCTTGCAGGTTCATACTTTGTTGAATATCTTACGAATCAAATGGAGGCCGAAGCCTATGACTACTTCGACAAGATTGATGCTCTAGGCGGAGTTATCCCAGCTATTGAGAAGGGATTCTTCCAACGTGAGATTTCTGATGCATCATATAGATATCAGCGAGAAGTTGAGACTGGTGAGCGTACCATTGTTGGTGTAAACGACTTTGT
>JAEOST010000552.1 GCA_016840245.1 Candidatus Thorarchaeota archaeon | reverse complement strand
CCAGGTGTAGTGGAGTTAGAAACAGAATATAGAACAGAACCCAAGCCTGGACTATCTACAGTAATGAGAACATTGTAACCAACTGCGGATCCATTTTCAATTCCGCTGAGTTGGTCTACATCGTAGTAAGACACCAGTACCTGAAAATCGCCTGTATATGGAGTTGGATCAATTGGATTCACAAGATAGAAAGATGTGAGATGTGTTCTTAGCTCTACAGTCACGATAAAGGTGTGATTCTGAGCTCCATACCTATTTACTGTAATAGCAACATCATATGTCTTCAAGATATCTAAATCTTCAGAGAAGAGTGTAACATCATAAACACCAGGAGTACCAGTTTCAACTACTGTGTAGTTCTCATCTCCAGTCTGGTGAATATCTGACCAGTTGCATTGAATTGAACTTGCAGATCCAGTTAGAGGTAGTGAGTGATCTGTATCCGTATACGTTATTGTAAATGAAGTAGAATAACCGACAGGTAATGATAGCTGACTAGTTGAGGGAATTGCAGATGTGTGGAGTTCACGAACTTGAACTGATAACACAATTGAGCGAGTTTCAAAGTAATCTTTACTTGCATTGATTCGAACCTGATAAGTTCCTAGGGGTGCGGCAGTAGTCTCAATTCTAAGAGAATAGTGACCTGGATTTCCAACTACGGGGGTAACATCGTAATTGTCAAAAGACCAATCACAGACTATTTCTGCGCCAGTTATTGGACTTGAGGTCTGGTCCTCGTAGTATAAGTCCATCACTGCATCGAATCCTCGCGGCACATCAACACCAGGAGCATCTGATGAGAATAAATCAGTAGTATAGATTACATTCACTGTAAATGTACGTAGTATTGAGTCAAAGTAATTCTTACTCCAAGTCAAGTCTATATCATATTGGCCTGCTGACAAGCCTAGAGTACTAAATGTTCTACTGTACTCACCAGTTCCCAAGTCACTAACTGACCCTGAGCCAGAGATCCAGTCGTAGGACATGACACCACCTGCCAGTAGGTCGCCATTGTCAGTATCATTTACTCTAAATTGAAGAAGGAAGAGGTCTCCGTATGTTACATTGACCGTCCATGAAACCTCTGAACCGACAGGATATTTGACATTCATATCAGTAGAGTGTACTATATCGTAACCTCTGCTGAAGTAACCAACATTGCGTATATCCCCAGACCCTGATATCTCATCTACAACAAACGCCTGAACTTCCCAGAATCCAACTGAGGAATTAGTAGCTTCGAAATTAACGTAGCTAGAAATGGCATGTCCCGACGAATCGACTGGGGCTTGAATAGTGGTCCAAACTGCACCTGATGGATCATACACAATAAATGTAACAATATCATTTTCATATGCTGAGCTTAGCACTGCATCAAAGCGTGTATCATCATTTGCTCTGAAGCTCAATGTTTGTACCCATGATCCTCCTGTATCATCCCATACACGTAGGTCTGTAATCATGTTCGGGGAGCTGCTCTTCAGGTACCAAAATCCGTTCAGGTCTACAGCAGCAACTTGGTATGCAGTAACATTGACAGCACCATCTCCTGGATCACCTTGATTCCACCCAGAGGAGAGATTTACGAATCTATAGTACGGTTCGCCTACATGATAGACATCACGATTCATTGGTGTTGACACATTGAAAGAATACCGCGAATCGTATCCAGTTGGTACTGCGGTATAATGATTAGCTTCCCAAAGAACGTCAGTCGCATTCTGAACTACGTAGTTATCACCACGCGTTATTAGCTCAGTATCATTCACTGACTCCACATTATATCTTCGGGCAAAGACCGTAACATCTGCATCAATATCGATATTGATGTCAAAGTTTGGATCTGGAGGATTGGGTGAGGGAGTCCATGAAAAGTTTGCATAAGCTAATCCACTTTGCCAAGGCATTGTAGGAGTAAATGTCACTGTTCCCAGACCAAAAACCGGTGTTCCTTGGTCTAGAACATTGTCAACAGCAACTCCATTCATTTCGAGATTGACATCTTCTGGTGTAGCTTTTGCTGTGACATAGATCAATAAGTTATCAAGTCTAGCGCGGGGTTCGACATCTCCTCGCCACCATTCCAAGGCAGTGGTTCTGAGACCAACCCATAGATTGACTTGAGGTAGTGTAAGGACTGACGGGTCTACATCTACGTATCCTGAAGACATCCAAGTTGCAGAGCTTCCAGTTCCCATCGCGTCAAATGATTTTTGCCAAAGATATGTTCCACCATTATCCGGATCGCCTAATGAAACAAACACTTCAAAGAACCCTGTAAGAATACCCCAATTGATGTCTGCCCAGTAGTCAACAGAGATACCAAGTGATGTTACATCGCCTCTATCAATAGTCAAGTTTTGAACTGCATAGGCCTTATCACCCACATCGTACCAATCACCATAGAGCCCGCCTCCAGCATTGTGATAGTAACCATCCATCCAGAAATATCCATTTCCTGAAGGATTACCACCAGTTGCCCGCCATTCAGATGTCATGGTGTTTGTATAGGTTGGACTAAAGATTGAAGGTTCATCATGAGTCAAGTATGTCCAATCTGTGTCGGCATCAAAGCCAGAGTTATCAACCCACGTTCTATTCTCAGTAATGCTTGTGATGTTGCCTACCACTTTGTACCCTTCCCAATCATCACCAAGTGGCACAGACAAATTTGAAGTTGTTGTTGTTTGACTACCTGAGTTATAGTTCATTCTTTCACCGGCAAAAGTATCAGTCCGTTCACCGTATTCAGAAGCATCTAAAGCTGTACCCGTTCCAGATACTGATGTTGGCCCTTCTGAGATGTCATAGGTGTAAAGTACCTCATCGGGTCCTACTTCGATGGTTTCACCTGTAGGTAGTGTTTCCAATCTGGATTCGCCATCAAGATTAGCATTCCAATCAGTCATTGGAAGTAGGAGGCTGCCTGCCAGGAAGGGCAGTATCACGAAAAGCAGGTAAATCCTCTTCTTGTAT
>JAEOST010000551.1 GCA_016840245.1 Candidatus Thorarchaeota archaeon | reverse complement strand
CGATGAAGATCTTCCTCTTGTCCTTACCAGTGTCATCGTCTCGCGTCACAGTTATTGTTAGCTTGCCCTTGTCAATCCTGTAGTCATTCTCGTTAGTTCCCCCAACATATGACTTTGCGATGTTAGGATTCTTTGCAAACTGTCCAACGTAGTATCTTGCACCTCTAGTATTCAGTTTGAGGCCAGATGGCGAGCTTCCATCTTCTAGACTATCTTTCTTTGAGACCACAACTGTCATCATTGCATCAGCTAAATCATCGTCTTTCTCAATATTGAGCGCGGCGATGAGATAATACATGATGGAGTCGTAGGGGTCTCCGGCATCCTTCTCCCATGCAGCTTTGAACTTGTCAAAGTCTGTAATCATTGATTTGGTGACTGTCTTACCCATGTAGTAGCACCTGATTACGAAAAACAAACAGCGTAGAAAAGGGTTTGCGTGATAGAAAAGCAGAGAATCCTCCTAGAAGTGAATCAACTAGTAATGTAAAGGAATACACTTGTATAACCATTGATGTTACAACATCAATCCCATTTTTTACCAACTCTAAATCTAATCTCAGCAGTTGCTGTTTGATATGCAATAAAGACCAGAAGTATCATCCCTATGTAAGCAATTACTTCTGTGATATTTATATTATACATCATAAGATATGCTCCAAAGAGAACACCATACGCGATAGCATAAACCCACCCAGAAATAAGAAGTAGCCCAGCCGCTATGCGGTTCCCCCTTTTTGTCAATTCGCTAATATCTGAGAATATTCTTAGAACAAGAAAGATAACCACTATTACTAATCCTATCACAATTGCTCTGTGGATCTCAAAAGGTAGAAGAACCTCGGAGTTCCACTGAATGATAGTTTCGTATGATTTAACGACAACATAAATGAACATTACTGAAATACTCATATCCAGAACTGATTGAAAAGGACCTCTATTCCAGCGAGTGTCCTGACTAACATTTGAGGTAGGTACTTTTTTGAAGGTAATCCGGATGAGACCAATTCCAAGAACGCTTAGTAATAACATCATCAACACAAACCCGCTCGCATGTATTAGAAACGATGATGATGGCCAAGATATTGAGATAACAACTACAGATGCGACAATATTTGCAAACCCAATCCATGCTATTGTCCGATTCTCTATTCTACTCCTAATTACCCGGTTAACACTTACGGATGTAGATTTTTCTCGTTTTTTGCCTTCAGCAGACACAAGAGCGGTTGCATACTCAGCTGCTATCTCAGCTGGTGCACCAAAACGAGCGATTGCCTTCTTAGCTGATTCCTCAGAAACCAGTCCCTGCCCCAGATCTCTTGCCATTTCAGTCAAGTATGAAGAGAGTTCACTAGATACATCATCAGCAATAGACTCAGGTAGATATCTTCTAACTAGGTGAACATATTCTTCTATGTAACCTATTCCAGTGTTATTCAACCAAATCCGCCTCCTTTAAGAGACTCAAGAGCTGATCACTGAGTATCAGCCATGAGTCAACCATTTTCTTCAGAATCTTCCGACCCTCCTTTGTGACATAGTAAAGGCGTTTCTTCTTTCCTCCCATCGACGACCATTCTCCTTTCAGAATCCTACGATTTTCTAGACGCCGTAGAAGTGGATAGATTGTGCTTGGCTCTACTTGGAGACTATCATATATTTCATCACCAAGACGTTTCATTATATCGTAACCATAAGACTCGCCCTCAAGGATGATTGACAATATCGCTAAGGATAATGCCCCTCGACGGATCTCACGTGACCACTTATCGAACTCTTCTTGTGGATCGGATGTTCGGTCACCATTTATCATTGCGAAAACCATCATACTATTCAGATAGATAGTTAGTACGTAGTACGATATATCGTAGTATGTACTATCTTAAATGTCTTATCATGTCCTTCGGAATCACGGGGATTATCTGAAAGGAACACCGGGTTGTGGTTACAGTCAAAGCTTTCTTTCCATATCCTGAACCAACCAGAGGAGGAAAGCTCCATGATTCTTATGCGGCTTATCTACACCCTCTCTAGAAGCCTGTTTTGACGTATCTCTCATTGTACCATCATCTACACCCAAAGCAGCCTGATAGACACAGAGAGTTATTCCAAACAAGGCATGGTGCATGTTCTTGTCAGGACATTTCAATTTCTTCCCTCTCTTACCAAAAACACCAAAACTTGCTTTGTATGTGTGTGACTTCTTGAGAGCTGGATTAGTTTCCATGAACCCAAGCAAAGTTCCATAATATTGATCGTAGAGTTCCTTTGTGAGTTCACAAGCTCGTCCCACATCTGTATTAAAAGCCTCAACAGCTTCAGTCAGCTTTGGCAGAAGCGTACTTCGTATTATCTCTTTCATATCGCTCATCTTCTTTTCCATTCCTTATGGTGGCATTTCTCATTGAATTGTAAGAAATATTAGTCTTCTGAACCAGTTGTATGCAGTTTGAAGAATTACATCAGACTTAAATCCAACAGCTCTCCACATAGTACAGCGTATTCGAATACTCGTTAGGTGGGCTCATTAAACGATGCTTCCTCTATACAAAAAAATCTCCTATGGCATGGGAAGATTTGGTTCAACTGCAGTTTTAGCGTTTACAGACCTCGCAGCGTTCTATGTATACGGGTCATTCTTTGACCTAGCATGGATACTAGCAGGTATCGCTCTAGCGATGTCCTATGTTGTGATAGGACTTACTCATTGGTTGATTGGATATTATAGCGACCAAGTAGATACTCGATATGGAAGAAGAAAACCCTTTGTAATTTGGGGATCCCCGGGTTTGGCCATTGCATGTTTTCTTCTATTCATTCCAAACTGGTTCTTGAACACAGTTAATCCCTCACTCCAGATGTTTGTATTCCTATACTATATGGTCACACTCTGTTTGATGAAGTTCTTCTACGCCTTTCTATTGACCGCATTTCAAGCATGGATGCCCGAAATTACTGATCCTGATGAGCGAGCATTGGTCTCAAGCATGCAGAATACAGCGAACTGGATTGCAACAGGACTTGGAATGGCACTTGCATTCGTTATTCCATTTCTAATTGTACCTG
>JAEOST010000550.1 GCA_016840245.1 Candidatus Thorarchaeota archaeon | reverse complement strand
GTGCTACTGCAGGTGCTGCTACTGGAGCTGGTGCAGCGGCTGGCATTGATTGAATTGCTGCCTGCATCTCTTCTCGTAGGATAGTTATTGATTCTGTAAAATGCTGTGCCAGAGTACCAACCTCTTGCTTGATAAGAGTCTGAATTTCAGCCAATGATGGTCCTGCAGGTGCAGGCGCATCAGTTGTAGGTGCTGCTGAGGGAATAGCAGCAATGATCTCAGTCTTTGCCTGCCGAACCTCGGATTGAACCTCAGTAATTGTACCGAGAATTGTGATCATTCGTTTCAGAGTTTCTCCAACAGCTTCAATTGTTGCCTGTATCTGATTGAGTCGATTCACGAACTCCTCTGCCATAGTAACTCACCTTTCAGTCTAAGTTGCTCTACCAGTGATTATTGCCGTCTTAATAGTTATGGTGGCATACTCAAAGGACCAAAGTATTACTTTGATGTATATGGGCAATACACACTATCATTAAATGGTAAATATTCGCGTTAGCTTCAGTAATAGTTGACAGTAGGACGGTCTATAGTTGGCAGCTGATCCAGTATCTCATATGTTCAAACTGGTTGCTCTTGGAGACGGAGCAGTTGGAAAAACTAGTTGCATAAAGAGATACACAGAGGACAGCTTTAGTGAGAGATACATTGCTACCATTGGCACTACATTCGCACTGAAGAATGTCGAAGTGACAATGCCAGGTGGTTCAGAAGTCAATGCGCGATTGGTCCTCTGGGACCTTGCAGGTCAGCCTACCTACAATGAGCTTCGAAGGCGGTATATGGCGGGAGCTGCCATGGCCGTAATAGTATATGATGTCACTCGGCCGCAAACATTCCTTGATATCGGTGAGTGGTATACCAAGTTCATAACAGTCTGTCCAAATGCAGTTGTTGCAGTAGTAGCAAACAAAATAGATCGACCTGACCGACTGGTCCCTCCAGCAGCAGGTGATATGATTAAGAACTGGCTAGATGTATTCCATTATGAAACGTCAGCTAAGACTGGTGAGAACGTCACCACACTTTTTACGGACCTTGTAACACTAGCAATCGAGAAACAACAAGAAATGGGTCAAGGTGCGTTCCAAGGAATGCAATCTCCTGGACCCTTCAAGACCACCTAATTGATAATTGTGTGTGGAAGGTTGAGAGTAATTGCCTAGTCGACTAAGAAATCTAGTTGGTCACGTAGTTTTACTAATTCTAAATTTCCTTGTTTTGGTAGGGGTCATAGAGGCCACGCAGATATTCAGTGAAACACTTCCACCATTGAATGCTATAGTTCTGGGATATATGGTTCTACACACTTTTGTACTACTCTGTGTTCAACTTGGAATACAAGTGTTGGAATTCATAAAACTAAGAATGCCGACATTTATCATTTCATACTATTTTCAGTTCGATGATGATGAAACCATTCCTACAACACTGTTAGACCCAACAAAAAGCAGACTAGCTGTATTTGCCCTTCTATTGGTGATAAGTGGAGGTCCTCTTCTGTTCCCGATATTTGCAGTGTATGGATTCCTTGTAGCAGCATCTCTGATACTGAAAATTGGAATTGATGCATCCGCATTGTTGCAATATTTTCAGATATTCGTGGGTTGGATGCCACCAATTATTGTGATTATAGTTGCCATAGCGATTCTTTCCATAGTGGCTATTGAGTTCAAACATTTCTAATTGAATAAGAAGGTGTATACCTCAGAAACTTGTTTCTAACATTTTTAAAGCGCGCTAACGGCTTGTTTATATTTATGATAAGTGCAGGAGTCACGATTGAAATTGCGGCGTCCTGATGTTATTGTAGTTGGAGCTGGTTCTGCAGGTAGCGTTACAGCTCGTCGATGTTCTGAGTTAGGTCTCAAGACTTTGCTCATTGATAGAAAGTCAAAGAAATCAATTGGACAGAAAGTGTGCGGAGATGAGATTAGCAAGACCCATTTTGAAGCAACTGGAATTGAATTTCCAAAAGGAAAAGAGATTTCCAGTGTGATATCAGGAGCGGATGTTTATCCACCAAGTATGGTCAACGAACTCCAAGTTAGAGGATGGGCTGAGTTTGATGGTTGGACCGTCGATAGACTTGAATTCGGTCAACGGCTGTTGAATGAAGCTCATGAGGCTGGAGTAAAACTACACGATGACTGTCATGTAAAGGGACCAATAGTTCAAAATGAGAAGGTCGTCGGAGTAGAGTACATCGACGGATCTTCCGGTGATACCAAGTCATTAAGGGCAAAACTTGTTGTTGATGCAAGCGGATTTGCATCAGTTATCAGGAAGAAGATCGAACACCCGTTAGTTGAGTCAAAGATAGACAAAGAAGATATCGCGCTCTGCTATCGAGAGATACTCACACTCAAAATGCCTCTTGCTGAACCTGAAGTGGCTAGAGTACTACTTGGTGGGGAGGTTGCTCCTCAAGGATATGCATGGATCTTTCCAAAAGGACCACAGGAGATTAATGCAGGAGTAGGGATTGGTGGAGGAAAGGGCAAAGGTTCGCCTAAGTCACTCTTTCTCGCCTTCAAAGACAAATATCCACTTCTCTATGGTAGCAAGCTTATTGATGGAAAAGGAGGCGCGGTCCCGGTCAGAAGACCCATTGCGAGCCTAGTAGGTCATGGAGTTGCATTTGTCGGTGATGCAGCACTGCAGGTCAATCCAATTCATGGCGGCGGAATTGGTGCAGGTATGAGAGCTGGAGTTATACTGGCTGAAGTAGCAAAAGTAGCAATTGCAAAGGGCGATACCAGTGCACGAGGTCTCTGGAACTACAACACCAGATATCTCACTGGATTTGGCACTCGACTTGCATCCCTTGAAATATTCCGTCGATTGCTCCAAGCGGTTTCAGATGAGGATATGGACTTCGGGTTTGAGAAACGTATACTTGAAGCAAACGACCTGATGTCAGCAAATAGAGGTGACGGGCTTTCCCTCAGTATTGCAGATAAGATGCGACGCTTTGGAAGAGGGATATCAAAAGTGGGACTTCTTCTCAAACTACAGAAGGCGTCTGGCTTGATGAAGAAGATATCAAAAATTTATTCTGAATATCCAACAACACCGGCAGGATTTGAAAACTGGACCACCAGAGTCGCAACTGTTATTGAAAGCGCAACTTTCGAATAGAATAAGAATGGAGGCGGCACTTTGCCGCCATCTCAATTATACATTAGACGTCGCGGATACCTTCTTTCGTGACTGTGAAGACTGCCTCACCCTCAGGTAGATTCGGAGAGTCAACGAGTCTGCAGATTCTACGCTCGCCTTTAGACTTTCGCAGATAGCATCTGGTCTGAGGTACGTGAGCAAGAACATGACCTCCAACAGGTGCTGTTGGATCTCCAAAGAATGCGTCAGGTCTTGACATTACTTGGTTTGTGATGTACACAGCCATATTGTTTACCTCAGCACCTCTTTGCAGGTGATGAAGGTGTTTGTTTAGCTTCTGCTGTCTTGGTGCTAGCATACCTCTACCAGTGTACTCAGCTCGAAAGTGGCTCATTACAGAGTCCACAACCAGGAGTTTGGCATTCTTCTCAGGTGCCATCTCCATAGCTTGATCACAGAGCAGAATCTGATGATCAGAGTTGTATGCTCTAGCCCAGACCACATTCTTTAGTACTACTTCGGGATCAAGTCCAAGTGGTTCAGCCATGTCAACTAGACGTTCAGGTCTGAAGGTTCCCTCAGTATCAACGTAGATTGCTGTGGCTTCGAGACCTCCCTGATCATGGGGCATTTGTATCATCACAGAAAGCTGGTGAGCCATCTGTGTCTTTCCAGATCGAAAGGATCCATACATCTCAGTAATACTCTGAGTTTCAAAACCGCCACCGAATAACTCGTCGAGTGCCTTAGAACCAGTTGATATCCTTCCAGCATTCTTTCGACGTTCAAGAAGAAGATCAGCGGTCTCAAAACCAATATCAAGCATCTCACGTGCGCCTTTGATAATTTTAGTAGCAGTAGTTTCGCCAATCGAACCAGCCGCAGCAAGTTCTGCCGGTGAAGCGACTGCAATGGCTTCAACACTCCTATATCCAGACTCTGCTAGCCTCTTCCCAATGGCGGGACCAACACCCGGAAGATCGGTTACATCCAAACCAGTAACACTATCATCTTCAGTATCCAAGCCCACACTTTCATCTGCTTTTTCAAAATCCTCATAATCAGTCGTTTCTTCGACTTCTTCTGGGTCTACATCATCTTTCTTTGGTGAAATCTTTGTGACCTCCCTATATGCTTGGTCCAACAGCCCCTATTAGTTCCAAGCTCGTATTCACTGAGTTGTTCACTTATATAGTAT
>JAEOST010000549.1 GCA_016840245.1 Candidatus Thorarchaeota archaeon | reverse complement strand
GAGTATGGTTGTGAAGATTAAGAGGGCGACCTTGAGTACCAATCTTCTCGATTCCATCTTTTCTCACCTACTCTTCCATCTATACTCCCTTTAAGGTTGTCCAACCAGATATATCATTAGAGCCGATATGAAAAGTCCAATGAAGAATGTACCAAAACCGGCAATTGCCATGACCAAACGACTTCTCTCCACAAGCTCACCTCCCTTCTCTCAGGAGATCTCTAATCTCTCGTAGTACGATTAGCATCTCGTCATCCAATGAGTCCCTCATTCTGGGGACTGGCTCATCAACTGGCATAACTACCTCGGTTCCAGTCACATATGGGTCACGGAATCTCCGTAGTTCTCGCAGGATGAAATCACGCACCTCTTCAAAGAATTCTATCCCTTCGAGTTTCTCTTCGGGTTTCGAACCAGCTTGTGCTCCACCACTGAATCCAGCTGTCTGGATATCCACGCATCCAATACCAAATAGTCTGTCAAATGGTCCTGCCTTGCTTGAGATATTCGTGATGGTCCTGAATGGAACATGTTTCTCAGTGACTGTGACTATACCCTTTCTGACGTAAATCTCGGGCATAGTATCACCCTTCTCCGAGATCACCGAGTACTCGAACGTTCTGACATAAAACCATGTACCTATGATTGTAGGAACTGCCCAAATCAGATTAATGATACACATCCCAATATTCAGGGTCATGAACCATGTGTTCACCCAAAACTCAACCTCGCTGGCTACAATCTCATCCATGAATGCAATTAGGTAGATCAGTCCCAATGTACCATACACTACAAGGAACCAGATACCTAAAGCTGCAAGTATGACCATAGTCCATTCTTTGTACAGAAAACGCTTAGAGGGCTTGAAGATCTTCCCGCTACTTACGTTCTCCGTTGGTGGCCTAATCACTTTTCCTTCGTATTTATCTCCCATCTTAATCACCCTAACCTGTCCAGTTTCTCATCCAGTTTCCTAAGCACTCGTAATATCTCACGGAGAGTAAGCATCAGATCACCTTGAGTACCTCCAGACATAATTGGCTCTCCGAACTCATCCTCACGGACTGATACCTCGGTTCCAGTTGCATAAGGTCCCTTGAGTTGCCTCATCTCTCGGATGATGTGATCACGAAGCTCTCGGAAGAATGGGACACCTTCAATCTTCAGGTCAACGGCTAGGACCCCACCAAGTTGGACTCCGCTAGAACCGCCTGCAGTTTCGATCATCACACTGCCAATACCGAAGATTCTGTCAAATGGACCTGCGCGACTTGACACATTAGTGATTGTACGCAGTGGAATATGACGTTCAGTCACATCGAGAATTCCCTTCTTGCTATATACTTCAGGCATTGCCTCACCGGATTCGCCAACTACTGAATACTCAATGCTATTGATGTACATGTTCGCAATTATCAGACCTGGTATGAGGACAATGATAGCACAGACACAGTACCAGAAATTGACAAATCCCATGACCGGTGAGATGAAGGCCCACATATCACTGGGAAGAATCGCATTCACAATCAACGCGGAGAGAATGATAGTCATTGCTGCAAGTGCATAGATAATCACAGTTGTCAATATCACAATGAAAACATACTTGCGTTTATACGCTGATGACGGTTTGAACCGACGTCCACTACTAACCACTTCCATACCCGGAGGCTTTACCAATCTCTCACCATAATCACTACCCATTATTATCCACTCACTCATCCTTCTTTCTTTGATAACGAGGAACTTCCTTTGCTGCCAGCTTGATGAAGATCGCGATTGATTGCTGAGTCATGTAGAGGTCTTGTTCATCCGGTCTTAGAGCAATATTGTATTCACCCATGATAGTATCAAGGGTTTCTCTACATTCCTCTTCTTTGGGACAATCCGGACAGAGTTTACCTCCCCAATCGTTATGCTTGTACCATACGATTATTCCCAGTTTTATTGTGAATACTATGTAGACTGATGCATTTGCCTGATATGAATAACCGATGAGCATACCCTTGTAATCTTGAACACTCTCGATATCAAGACGGTGACTCTTTGCATGCTCTCTAAGAGATTTGTCAATCTTCTTTCTAGCTCTGTTAATAACACGTGAAACATAGGCGGACGTCCAGTCCTCTTCAGGTACCTGATCTGGGATTTCGCTTGTACTGTGTCCCTTTTGAAACAGCCGCCAAACAGTTTTTTCGTGAGCGCTTAACAGACCCATTGTAATTCCTCTTGTTTTGCCGCATACTATTTCATAACAGTTGCGGTATATCTTTACTGCTTATGTGTAAACATTTATATATAAATGTTGGGGTATATTATACAGTAATCTGGTAAAGATTTACACAGGCGATAATAATGGCTGGAAACGAAATTGTGATAAAAACAACCGGGTTGAACAAGCGCTTCGGTGCAGTTCATGCGGTGAGAGATCTGGACTTGGAAGTACGGTCGGGTAGTCGATTCGGCTTTCTTGGTCCAAACGGAGCTGGCAAGACAACAACAGTTAGGATCTTGTCAGGTCTACTGAAACAAACAAGCGGTGACGCTGAAGTAATTGGGTTGGATGTTTCAAAGCATCGTGATGATGTCAAGGCAATAACTGGTCTTCTACCTGAGTCACCAGGACTATACTCTAAGCTCTCAGCTGTCGAGTTCCTTGAATTTATTGGAGCTCTCAATGGCCGAAATGGCGATGGTCTACATCGACGTATCGATAGCCTACTTGGGATGCTTGGTCTTGAGGGACGACAGGATGACTTGCTTGAGTCTTACAGCTCTGGAATGAAGCAGAAGGTTCTGGTTGCATCTACACTACTACACGAGCCTAAGCTTGTCTTTCTAGACGAACCCACATCAAGACTTGATCCCTCTGCAAGCGCATTGGTCAAGGACTTGATCCTTATACTGGCTGAAGAGACAGATACAAGCTTCTTCATCTGCACACACATGACTGGCTTTGCGCAGGATGTTTGTGACATCATTGGAATCATTGACGATGGAGCACTTGTAACACTTGGTTCACCTCAGCAGTTAATGGAGGTTGGAGGTACACGTAATCTAGAGGAAGCTTACCTCAAGATTGTCGGTGGTAAGGTGGATCGTCAGGCCTTGTTGGCCTGGAGGTAGGAGGTGCCTTTGTTGACTCGAACGTGGTTCGCAATAGCAAAGGCAGAGTTCTTAGTCTTGACTAGTGGAATGAAGGGTAGACGCGCAATATATCTTAGCGTAATCACCTTTCTAGGTCTTATCTGGGCTACAGTCGTAGCACCAATGATGATCAATGGCCTTCTTGTAGCTATCTTCACTTGGGAAGAGCTTCAAGTCATGCTCATGGTGATGTTTCCTGGACTCATGTCAACTGTGATGATGTTCCTATTCTTCATCACCTTGTTGTTCCCACTATCCTACGCACTTGCTGAGATTAAGATTGGCCAGTGGGAGATTTTCCTAAGTAACAATGTTCGAACAAGGGACATCTTGATTGGGACCTATGTTGGGAAGGCTGGACTATATGGTCTTGTCATTCTCTTCCTAGCTCCGATACTAATCTCACCATTCATGTTGGCCTTTGAAGTATCGATAATCGGTCAAGTCCTAGTATACGGTAGCCTTACCTTGATGATACTGGCTACAATCTGGTTATCGAACTTGCTCACAGCTGTGATTCAAGCAAGATTGGGCGACTCTTCACGAGGTAACGACATAGCTAAGGCTCTATCTATGGTAATCGCAGTCATTGTGATTCTCCCGATGTACGGCCTGATGATGTTCGCTCCCATGATGGCTGATCTCCTCTCACTGGATATCTTTGCACTCATGCCTTGGACTTGGTACGCCGATTTTACTGGATGGTTAGCAATCAACTTCAATGGTATCGGACTCACTGCCCCACAAATTGAAGGTCTTGGAACCCTTATGCACATGGACTTTCTCACAAGCGCTCTAATTGTTGGTGGGTTTGTACTTCTGACAATCGTAGCTGGATTCTACTCAGCTGACAGAATCTTCACTATCGAGGCAGGAGTACGTACTGAGACTGTCACAACTGTTGGTAAGGAGAACATTGTCCTACGTGGAATACGTAAGGTCAGTCCAGGTCCGTTCGGGACCCTCATGGTTGTCAACATGAAGGACTTCCTACGTAAGGCTCAGAACCTCTCGAAGATCTTCTACGGGGTGGTTCTCGCATCAGTGTTACCCTTCATAATGAGTCAGTTTGGTGACTACTACATGTCAATAAAGGAGATTTTACCAATGATTGGTATCATGCTGGCAATCGTAGGTGTCTTTCCTTTCGTTGGACAGGGATTTCTTGAGAGCAAGGATCAGCTCTGGATAATCCAAGGTGCACCGAAGGGAGCATCAAGGTTCATCAAGACCAGACTTGCTAGCGCATTCCTGATTGCAATACCATTGACAGTGTTGCCTGTCATCATTATAGGCATCATGTTCAATGCGACCATTGTAGAGTTCATCTTCCTCCTTGGATATGGTTACTTCGCAGTCTGCGGAGCAGCGATGATTGCTACTGGAATAACTGCTAGAAATCCTGCATATGAAGACAGCAAGTCCCCGGCTCATCAGGCGAATGTCATGGCGGCAATGCTGATAGCTCAGTTCTCGATGATGGGTATCCTTCTGGGAGGTATCGTTCTTGATATTGGTCTGGGTATTGATATCTTTAGTTTCATTGAGATGCTGTTCGGACCTGGTCTTGTCGATGTGGGAATAGCTATCATAGGAGTAGGGTTCATGTCCCTGATAGGTCTGGGATTCGTCTACGCTGGGATTCGATCACTCTCGAAACCGGAGTGAGTTATGGAGGTCAGCTAATGAACGAAGGTAGGATCGCACGAAACGAAAACGCAGGTCTTTGGCTGCTGATGGTTATCATAGCATTTGAGCTCATTGATAGCTTAAGTGAGATCTCCCTCAGAGGGATCATTGATGAGTCGGTTATCATATTCAATGCGGCTCTGATTGTGGTCCTTATTGTGATAATTGCAGCACTCGCAAGGAGGCTGTGTCCTCGGTGATAGTGGTCCTACTACCCTTCGTTTGCACAATGGTCCTCTACATTACGCTCTATCTCTATCTAAGTCGGGGTTGGCAAGTACCAACCCTGACTGACTCTTTCTAAATGCAGTTGAGATGATGAAGATGAAAAGGTGCGGAATAGTTCTCATTGTGATGCTTACTTTTTATACAGTTGCAGTCTCCCCAATTGCAATTAGGTCAGGAGATGAAATGAATTCTCCTGACCACCATATTGCTAATAGCGGCAGTGCCTATATAGATGGAATCGACTATGTATGGCAGGAGATTAACGGTTTCTGTAACTGGGCTGCAGTCACGATGGCTCTGCAATCTATAGGGATTGACGTTGATCTGCACACATTGTTTGCCATGTCCGCTATTGGATTTACATCTGCATACATCAATGTAAACGAAACTCTACGATTTATTGCTGGAAGTGATATGAGACAACAGGCTCACTATGTCACTATTAGCAATCTCTACAATGTTGACTACTCAGTTCTAGTTGATATTAATTCACCATGGGCTCAACAGAGTCTACCAGCATGGATTGAATGGGGTGTAAACGCATCCTATATTGAAGGTGAAACAGAAGCCTTTCAGGTGTTAAAAGCAACTCTTAACGAAGGATATCCTATTGTAGCTTGGGTCGATCCCTACTTTCTTCCACCGGAGGATTATGACTTAGCAAGAGTCTACGGACAACCGGCGAACAAATCTGGTCCTATTTCGGGTCATGCGATACTGATTGTGGGCTACAATGATACAGCAGGAACGGTAGATATCCTAGATCCCGGAGTAGGGTCTTTTGGGGATAATTTTGGTTATCCCACTGATGGTCGTTGGGCATACTCCATGGATTACACTGCACTCAAGGCTGCTTGGAATGCTCTTGGATATGGAATGACGATATTCAAATCTGCAGCTGGACCGTCTGAGGACTTTCCCACTGATTTAGGAGAATTGATTGTGGAACGGCTAAGTGGCAATAGAACATCTACTGCTCCCGGGTCAGAGAACTTATCCTACGTTAACTTTGGAGAGTTAGCTTTTCGTGACATGAGTTTGGACCTCATTCCTGATGTGTTAGGAACACATCTTGATCAGTTCGCTGATATGGATTCCAAAATGATGCAACTATACCTGATTGGGATTACCTTTGAGCAATCAATGACTTTGCAGTATCTATCATATCGTACTGCACTCACTACTATACCTAGGTTACTACCTGACATCAACTTGACCCAGTTTACACATATGGCATCCGAAGCGCTGACACATATGGACGCTCTCAGTAATAACAACTCGTTGACAGATATCTTTAGTCCTCCTGATGTTGACTCATCGTTTGTTGGAACCTTCATAGCAATCGTCAATAGCTATGATGAATCAAATAACATGACTGCAGCCATTGCAGAGCATGCTGAGAATCTCTCTGAGATTGCCCAGCACCTTCTCGTTATCGCTGACTCCTGGAAAGACGCAAGTCAAGCTCTTGATGACGCACTTTCAAGGCATTCAACTATCTCAACAAGCCTGACATCACCTACAGAACCATTAGATGAACCATCTCCACTGTTATTCTTAACAGTGACAGGATTTGCTCTCGTCACAATAGTAGCAGTAATAGTCTTCTACAGGAAACGTTCAATTTAATCTCTGCAGAAATGAAGTGAATACAGCTTTTCCTCACACTACTTTCTTACTTTAAGCACCATGTTTCTGTGACTACTCTGAACAAAACCGTTACCAGAGTAGTCTGAGAACACAACCCAGTCTGAGACTCCTGCTGTTTTTAGAATGCTTTCCATCACTCCAATGTCTAATCGAAGTACGCTCTGAGTTGATACCATGGGAGTCCAAGTCTCATTCTGCTTGATGAAAGAGGAGAGGACAAGTGTTGATGCATCCCCTGTACCAGAATGATCATAGAACCGAGAGAAAACAACTTCTTCACCAGTATCCAATCTTCCACCTTTTGCCGGAAAGAAACGGAATCCAGAACCTAGAATTTCCTCAAAGTTCAGGGTTTGGCTTACAAACGTGCCACCTGGTCTTAGAACCGACACCACATCTCCAACAACCTGTTTCATGTCATTCAGAGTCGGTACAAGAGCAAGTGAATTACCCAAACATGTTACTAGATCGAACTCATCATTTACAATCTGCCTCAGATTGAGCATATCTGCGACTTCAAACTCAATCTGAACATCTTCGTCTGCAGCTAACTTCTGTGCGTTTTCAATCATTGCCTTACTGCTATCAATACCAACAACATCGGCACCTTTGGCAGCTAGAGCAACGGCATGTCTTCCACTTCCACAGGCCAAATCCAAGATTCGACTACCCTCTACATTCGCT
>JAEOST010000548.1 GCA_016840245.1 Candidatus Thorarchaeota archaeon | reverse complement strand
TCCCTTCGCGAGTTCTGACGAGTCTTGCTCGATAAGATAAGACAGAAGATCATGGGAAACTCCTACCTCGCCGGGACTCCGTATAACGAAGACTGCTGCGACAACAGTTACCATTGAGGCACCTGCAATGGCAAAACTCTGGAACATTACAAATACAAGGAGAACTGGGAGTGATCCCATCACCACTCCGATTAAAATTGTACCAATAAGAGTGTTCTCTCCAACAAAGTCGCTCAGGGACCCCTCGGCCTTCGAATAGTCACCATGTACAACGTTCCTCATGACCCATTTGTGAGACATGCATTTAGTGTACTTTTCACCACCACTAATATCCACAGTATCAACATCGAATTCGTTACTGAAGTAAGCAACCAGACCATTGAAGCCTCTGACTCTTCTTTCCCAGAGATAAGCTGTACCTAATGACAGTAATCCGAATAACACTAGCGCAATCATCATGTACATTCTATTCAGCAGCCCCCAATAATCTGTAAAGTGTCCAAAACCAAATATCAGCTAATAATTCCCTGAATTGCTGGGGCTCGGAATCAATTGCTGCAGCTATTAGGATATGAGTCTCCCCCATCAGCTTAGCCGGCTTCCGCTTCTCCACATCAAGTGTTACATGCTTTCCAGGAATCGTCAGATGAACTCCATGATCATGGAATTCTTTAGCTGACACTGAAAAGTCATAATCGAGATTTTGCATTGGGAGTGGATGTATTTGCGCATCTGCTTCTGAGAGCTGGACATTCACCTCAATGCCCATGAATTGGTAGTTCGGTATCAATTGCCTGGTTTCTGTTAAGCCAAATTTTCGACTTGTTATCATACTCTGCTCTATGAAGCCGCAAAAGTCGCCACCATCCCCTGCAATCGATATCGTGGGAGGTGTTGACTTGAAGACCATCTTGTTTGATCCATGCTCCCATCTCTTTACAGCCTTGGGATTGGATGTTGATTCCTTCTTCTTATCCCAGGAGCATAATGGGATGGTCGACATAGCCAGCATCTTGTCTTCATCCCATGGTTTTCTTTCCATCATTTTCCATAGGGCATCATTAAGGACATAGAGCGACATGCTAACCGGCGGGATGTTTGCAGCACTCTCCACCAGAAAGTCTGAGATTCCATATCGAGAGGAAATCTGCTGTACGAGGTCATCCATTTGTTCTGGACTCAGAACAACACACTTCTTGCTCCTGAACAGTTCCTCTTGCTCTGAAGAGAACTGAATATCTAATTCATACTTCTGAGCTAACTCTTCGTATGCTATTTCAGGCTGGCCGATTATCATCTCAGAACAAGTTCAAACCGCAAGAGCCTCTCTCAAAACCCTTTCGCTAACGACATGGCCGCTATTCCAGAAGCTGCACCGATTCATCCCGATAGACCTAAATCAAAGTCAGCTCATTTCGGCGAGTTGTGAGTACCATGAATAGTCTACATGGAAAAGATCTGTTATGTACACAAGATTGGACCGTTGAGGAGCTAGAAAAAACCCTCGAACTCTCATTTGAGATGAAGGCAAAACGCTACGACCATCCAATGAATGATTGTCTAGACAGACGTACTTTTCTGATGTTCTTCTACAACCCGTCTGTTCGAACAAGGCAGTCCTTTGAGGCGGCTGCGACTGAGCTTGGCGGCCATGCACAGTTCCTTGAGCCTAAGTCCATGAGGCTCAAATCTGCCAAGTCTGCTGGGGAGACCATTCAGGATGCAGCAGAGGTCATGAGTCGATATGGAGTGGGCATAGGAATACGTGTGCTTGAGACCGCTCTAGAGTACTACGGTCAGGGTCATGAGATGCTTCAGGAGTATGCAAAATACTCGAGTATTCCGATCGTGAGTATGGCTCACGACCGTTTTCATCCATGTCAGGGATTGGCTGATGTCATGGGCTACAGAATGCATGGAGGAAAGAACCTCAAGGGAAAGAAGTTCGTCCAAGTCTGGGGTAAAGGTGCTCTCGTGAGGTCTTGGTGTTCTGTCCAAGAGAGCGTATTGATCAACTCTCGTCTTGGAATGGATGTCACGCTCGCATATCCAAAGGGCTACGAT
>JAEOST010000547.1 GCA_016840245.1 Candidatus Thorarchaeota archaeon | reverse complement strand
CATACCAGCTCACTGTTTATTATTACAGATCTGATACACCAGATCCGGTCAATGTTGATGGAGCCAATCTCACTGTTATCGTTCAAGATCCAGGACTTGTGATTGATATTACAGAGTTCGTCGGATACTATGTAATCACTATCAGGGGCGAAGCGATAGGTTCGTGGTCACTCACAATCAAAGCGAACAAAGACGACCATTATGAGGCGACTAAGCAGTTCTTGTTCACTGCTGAGGAAGTTCTAGTATCAATTCAAGTCGAACACGGATTGGATGAACCGGAGGGATTTGTAACAACATTCATGGTCAACATAACCGAGAGTGACACTGGAGATCTCGTCATTGGTGCGACTGTTTTCTGTGTCATTCGCACTTCAGATGGCACTCAATATCGCGACAGAGTAACTATGGAAGAGTCTTCTCCAGGCCATTATAGTGCATCTCTGGATATGCCTTCTGCAGATGGCATCTTCTATATCGAGATTTCATGTGAAGCACTCAATTTAGGAATAGATGAAACAATCTCAATGCAGCTGCAGCCTAGAAGAGATATCGTTACGATGTTAGTTATATCAGTCCGCGAATTATCTTACGTCTACATTGGAATAGGAGCTTTGGCAATTGGACTTGTATACAGAAGAAATGCAAGAAAGCGCAGGGTTCGACAGAACAAGATAACTCTTGCAATCAAGAGACGCTTTGACGATGTCAGAAGTCTTCTCGGAGTGATTGTCCTTCACAAGGACAGTGGCTTGCCCATCTATTCCAAGATTCTAAGAGAGGGTCTTGAAGAAGCAGTCATTTCAGCATTCATCACAGCCATCACTAGTTTCAGAGGCGAGTTTGATATCAAATCATCCTCAGAAGAGTGGGGACTCATCCCAATATCAGACATCATTCGTGTGATCTCAACTAACAGATTGATCTGCGCTTTCATCACGACTGGTAATCCGTCAGCTGACCAGCGCGAGCGAATGATTCGGTTTGCAAAGACAGTCGGGTTCATCTTTGACGACACAATGGAAGAAGTTCCTATTGTCGTTCTAGATCATCACACTACCATGCAGTTTGATTCACTATTTGATGACATCCTTGACGGTGCCCTTCTGAGAACTTACAGGCTTGATGATGAGAGGAAGTTACCGACATCCACCTGTGCTGATGAGAGGATTGCTCGTAAGCATGGTGAGGAATTCAAACTCGAAGAGTTGGCAACAGAGATTGCAGGATGTGGACTCGAAGAAGGTCGTGTCTATCAGGCAATCATGAAAGCACTTGACAACCAGTTCCTCATATCAACGGAGGAATCCCCCTTCAAGACAGATTTAATCAGAGCGCCTGAATCTGTCGAGGAGGAGGGCTAGAAAGAATAAGAGAGGTGAGAGGATTAACCTCTCACCACAGTTGTTTACTCTAGATTTTGTACTCGGTAATAGTCTACTGGATTCTTCCGCTTGACAAGCGGAATGATGATTATGGCGACAAGAATAACTATGGCCACAATCAAAGCAGTCCAATAGATCAGAGGTATTACTTCAATGGTCGTCCATTTAGCGTAGATTCCTATCGCAGCCCAGACTACAACGAGACTGTATGCGATATCTCTTCGCATCACAAGCATGAGGATAGCGAGTAATAGAGCTACAACCAACACGAGTGCGGTCCAAAGGTACTGAACATCCAAGGGGATTGTGAGGTACTCATTGAACACTGACGCTGTGTTAGCAATTGTTGCAACAGAGATCCAGCCAACATAGACACTGACGGGTAGATGTACTGCAATCTTCTGACTAAGTGGTACTTCGGACACTCCTATCTCTAGTCTGACGTAGGTGTACAGAAGTGTGACAAGGATTCCAAGCATCAATGGTTCAGTTAGTAATAGCAAGATCGTTGTGTCAACAGCAAAATGGAAAGCAATCAGCCATGTGACATTGAAGAAACCACTAATCAGGTACAAGTAGCCAATTCTTCCAAGGTATTCTTCATTGACCTGACTTGTCCGTGCCTGGTATGCTATGAATATGATTTGAAGTGTGTAGATGATACTCCAGATTGAGAATACATAGCCAGCAGGGGTGAAGTAGCTGAAGAACCTATCAGCTGCCTCTCCTGTGTTCACTCCTCCAAAGAGCAGAATGTTAGATAGAGCATTCACCGCTATTGTGAAGATTATTGCGATGATGTTTATGATTTGGAATTTCTTGTAGTTATTTGTCATGAAAACTCCCATAGGTCCTTAACTATATTTAATATATAAACCTTCACGTTAGCCTCATTTCCTTTTGACATAAATCAAAAGGGAGACTTGACTTTTGCGGGGAATTCATTGACTTCATAAATGAGATAAGACGTAAAATTAGTCAGTCCATTGCACTTTATTCAGGTCTATCTTGTTTTCTCCCAGTCTCTACGAAGAGCGGCCAAGTGTCCAGAGTGATAGCTCAGATGGGTGAAAGCATTGATCAATGCCTCTCTGTTGGTCATGCCCACAAAGAATGATGGTCCCTTTTCGATGACTCTATCAAAGTCATCAGGTTGGGCGTTCTTCACCCACTCGAGTAGGTTTGCTTCTGTTGTATCGTAGTATTTCTGAATTTCATTGAGCGGAGTGTTTGACCATTCCCCTGTTGTACCTGGTCGGTATAGTTCGAACAGTTCAGGATTCATTGGAGGACCCTGCTCAATAAGCATATTCACCGAGAAGTCATAGATGGCGGCCTGATGGGCCAATAACCAGCCATAAGATGACATGCCGTTGCTAGGGCGATAACAAAGATCATCACAACCAGCCTCTGTGAGCAGTTTTATTTCCATTTCACGCCATTGTCTGACACTCTTTACAGCCAACTGGAAATTCTCAAGATCATTCATTCTGACCACTCGATAGTTCTATGTTACTATCTTTTTTAGAATTGGCATTGAAGAACTTACCAAAAGAAAAAGGTGGGAGCGGTGGTCCGCTCCCGGTTTCAATTACTTCACTTTCCTCTCATTATTTATTCTCACACATACCACTGAGATTGCGACCACACCAAGGACACCAACAACAACTGAAGAACCAATAAGACCGGATATTTGGGCGCTTGCAGCAAATGGTGCAGTCATCGGAAATACTGAGAAGATTGGGTCGTGAGTTATTGAGTAGCCATCCCAGTTCGCATAGCACGAGGCGTAGTAGGAGGACTGCCAAAAGCCATAGTCGCTTACTGCAGATGTCAGTTCATTTGCAGTTGCACGTACTCCTCCATAGTAGTCATAGAAGTACATAGGCATGAAGACAGTTCCCACGTCGTAGGTAGCTCCATCTCTACCCCAGACATAGGTACCTCCAAACTCCACTGTTGAACGAAGGGTTTGCTCTTCAGAGAACCGTATGAATCCGTCTGCAACCTCTGAGGTTTCAAGAGCGTCTGTGGGGGCTTCGACGTACACAGGTTCTGAAGGTTCGGTGGTGGGCGGCATTTCTTCGTATCCTGTTCCATTAATACCAATTGGGTCGGTCGGGTCAACGGGCACTGGTTCAATTGGTACCTCAGGAACAATCGTGTAACTGGAGAATGAGCTCCAATAGTTCAGCGTAAGTCCAAGACCCTCCAGCTCATCAGGGATGAGTCCAGTAATGGGATCCGTGAAGTCTCCGACATATTGATCAATCTTAATGACAGCGGCTTCATTCGTGGTTTCAAACCGGAAGGTGAGTTCAACAGCCTCAATGTTCACTGGAACAGACTCTTGGTCAACTGTGTCGATGGGTGGCCAGATATCACAATAGCAGATGTTGACCGGATAGTATTCTACAAGGTTACCATCAATGTCAACGACCTCAGCACTCCACTCAATCTGGTTGTCTGCATTGATCTGAGGTGTGACGATCTCTCCCACTTCTGCATTGTCAGCATAGAAGTCATAGATGAGTTCGGATGCCGTCCGATTCAGTTCAGTACTTACCCAATCGACCACGCCATCTCCGTCCCAATCATATTCAACCTCATCATAGACAAGGTCCATTATCCCGTTGTCATTCTTGTCGTTGAACACACTGAGACCAGAGAAGTAGTGTTGCATCCACTCTTCTGTGTCGTCAGTTCGGAACATTTCGTTCACGTCATATCCGAACCCACTGTAGTTCCAATCATAGTCGTACTCATAGGTCTCGTTCATGTATGAGGCCCATTGGTAATCTTCAGTCAGATTAGGAATGACCATGTTTGGATCGACTGAGAGACCGTCTTCATAGGTCCATTGATAGTCGGCATGATAGTAGGAGCTATCGTTATACTCGTTATAGTAGAAGGAGGAGTAGATGAATACCTCATCACCAGAGAGAGCTCCTCCTTCAGGTATCCAGTATATGCTCCAGAGATCTGTGACATCACCCTGACTTGCCATCCAAGCCATGTAAGAAGCATCAGGATCGAGAAGGATCACAACGAGGAGATGAGAGAAGGCCCACGAAGAGGACCAGTTGTAGAAACTGCTCTCAGTGATGGTATAGTTAGTTCCAAAGATGTCTTCTACATAGTATTCCGCGATGTATTCGTATCCTCGCTCTGTGGCGTTTGTGTCAGTATAGTATCCAGGATCTATTGGAACTAAATAATCACTTCCGGATTCATTCCACCATTCCCATGCTACATATACTCCTGGTTGCATCTCAGTAAATGGGCTTACAATCTGATTCGGAGTGAATGGATTCCCTTGAACAAGAGGGAGTTGCATTCCGATTCCAGTGATTGCTAGACTGGTCAGCAACGCCATAACAGTGAATTGGGCAATTTTAGCTTTCATCGTTCTTTCAGCTCGAGTTTCAAAGCACAAGAAAAGAAAGCGATCCATAGTATAATAGCAGTTTTCTGTGAACCGTTCAATGTTGGGTTGGAAAAAGGGTTATGAGACCTTATTTCGAGATTTTGGGGTTCAAGACTGTTTACGACCGTTCGATAGGGTCTATCAACGTGTCACTTTCTGTTTTAGAACAACGATTTTGGTCCGTCCACTCTCAACCCTACTCACCAGAGATTTCCGCTCGAGTGTGGAGAGGGTTACACTAAGAGTAGACTTGCTCAGTCCAGTGGCACGACGCAGTTCGTCTTGGGTCATCTGACCATCATTCTCCTCAAGACGATTGATGATTCTTCGTTCAGTGTTGGTCAATGTGACAACTACCACTTTCTCTGGAGCCGCTGCTGGGGGCTCAGTGGAGGTCATCATGTCCTCTAGATCAGAAACCCTTCTCTGAAGTCTGATGACTACAAGAATGGCCACATTGATGATGAGAACCAGTGAGATCACTAGAGCGATTGTGGCTGCTAGAAATACTATCTCACGAGCGATGGGCATGGCGGATATCCAAATCCATAGCGCGAAAGACAGTGTTGCCAGAGAAACTATGACTAGAATGATGTCCAGTCGTTTGATCCGGTCTCTGGCGCGCGTCATATGACAACACTGACGGTACGGGGACATCAAGACTTATGAATCCAACTCCAACAGTAGTGCAATTCGTGTCGTTTCAAAAGGGGTATAACTGCATATCATCAACGAGAGGATGGTGAAAGAATGTCTGAAACTCTCACTGGACAACTGACTGAAAGAGAACTGAGCGAACTTCGTAGACTTAAGATAGTTCGAGAGGCTCTTGACAGACTGAAGCGAAAGGGAATAACCGCAGACCTTCCAATCTGTCCTATCTGTAAGAGTCCAAGGTTGATCGACCTTACTTCTGCCCATGACCTTGGGATATTTCCTGGTTCATTCCAACCAGCATTCTATTGCATCGACTGTGGATGGTACGGTAGAATTGCTCCAGTTATGTCGAACCGTCCTGAGGCGGATGCAGTCCTGGAGGACCTTAAGGGAGCCTTTGCACCTCTCATGGACCCCGAGGAAGACCCTTTCCGTGATGTGATTGAGGACGTTTGATTTATTCACGCGGAACACGATGTAGCTCGTACATCAACGGATTGAATCCGTCAGGACAGGCATGCGAAGCTACACACTGGTCATCCAACCAAGGGAATTTTGCATTATGCATCATAGCATAGATCTTTGGTAACATTGAGTACATTGCACTGATGCAGATCTTACCTTTGACCTCATCCGCTGTGAAGAGCACTTCATCTCCGATCTTATGACCTGCTGCACAGTTTCCTTCCTGTTTTACAACGCGACATAGAATGTCCCAGGGTTCATCACGGATACACTTGTCATCTGTCATGAGTTTAGATGTTGTAAGAGGTCTTTGTTAATTTGCCGGAAATCAGTTCTATATTTCATCATCCTCTTCAGAATTATACTCATCATTATCTAACCTGTGATGAGTTTTTTCATCAGAAACGTCTAGAAGTGTGTCCTCATTAGAATCAAATGCATCACGACACGCAGGACATTCATTTGCAGACATCAGACTTCGCCTCACAGCCATTGGTCCTATCAGTTCTAGAATCATAGTTGAAAGGGCAACAACTCCGAGGATAAGCACACCCATTGTCTGAGCATCGCCGCCCAACTCAACAAAGGTCTCTTCAATGATAAACGACAGACCGAGAGCCACTCCAGCCTGACATAGGAGGCACCGGCCTAGATATTTCTGAATTGCAGGAACTTCGTTTACAATTCTCCCTCCAATTGAAGTGCCGAAGTACTTTCCAAACGTTCTACCACCAAGATACAGAGCTGCGGCAATGATAATCAGAAAGATGGTTTCACAGCTGGTTAGAAGTTGCACCATTCTACCCCCAACCATGACAAAGAAGATCATCACCACAGGAGCCATCACACGTTCAAGCAGTTCGGGAACTTGTTCGTTATCATGACTAATTCGTGATCGTACTAAATAACCAAATACCATAGCTGCGAAGATGTCACTAATCTGAATCAACAATCCTAGAGATTCGAAATACCAGTTTAGATACTCTATTACACCAATCAATAGAATAACCATTCCAATCTCAAGCTCGAGTAGTCT
>JAEOST010000546.1 GCA_016840245.1 Candidatus Thorarchaeota archaeon | reverse complement strand
GTTGAATCTGCACGTGTATAGTTCTCATTGACGTCTTCACCAAATGCGCCGCCTCCAGTCAGTCCACCAAGAGCTCCCATGTCGATATCGCCAGTTAGACCACCTAAGTCAATACTTCCAAGATCTCCACCTAGAAGATTCCCCAAGTCTAGGCCACCAATACTGAGTGTTCCTCCTGGACCTCCATTCTTGGCTCCAATAATACCAACACCAGGTGCAACAGCATCCGGTTTTGAAGTCATCTCAAAAGTGGGGCCACGTCCTGAGAATGCAGGAATCTCTGCTGCTTCTGTGTCATATGCTCCTACCGTGAATGCGGCCTTTGAGCCTCCCGGCGACATTATAGTAAGGTATGCCGGACCATCATCCCCTGAGGCTGCCACCACAAAGATACCCTTCTCAGTGACCTCCTGAATCGCCTTGTCCACTGCATCGCCAGGAGCGCCAAATGTATTGAATGGCATGAGAATGATGTCCGCACCATGGCTTGAAGCCCATTCAATACCTGAGACTATCCAACTTGGAACTGCCAGACCTGCAAGGATGACTTTCGCTCCTAGAAGGGTGGCTCCTGGTGCAATACCCGCGTACAAGCCACTGGACCTATTACCTGAGCCTGCTGCAATTGAGGCGGCATAGGTACCATGTCCATCAGTGTCCAGAGGAAGTGAGTCACCCTCAACAAATGACGCAAATGCATTGACTGTCAAGTCAGGGCTCATGATATCAACACCAGTATCAAGAACGGCAATGACAATCCCTGACCCGTTGTATCCTTGTTCCCAGAGGTCTCTAGCACCGATGGTATCGACCGGTGACATGTATTCGTCATCACCTGTAGGCTCTTCAATCGGTGCAGAGAGCAAGGTCACTTCCCTTGGTTCGTTGGACCATATCTTCTCAATAAAGTCCTGTTTAGCAACATCAGTGATAGCACTGGTGACCATCTTTACATGTATCATGCTAAGCTCCGGAAACGTGTCAATGAACTCTGCAGCGCTGTCAGCCAGGGCTACTGCATTCTGGGCCTTAAACTCGGTAGCTTCTTTGTTGTAGCTAATCAGTACGTCCTGTTGTTCATCTGGATTGGTTTCCATCAGTAGCGTATCATCTATCTTATCTTCTGGTGCCGTGGACTGCGCTGTGTGGATGGGAACTGTTGGAACAACTGTAAATGCACTTAGAGTGATAACTAGAATCATGAGGTATGCTGCTATTCTGATGTTCTTCAGATGTGCGTGCTTACTCTGACTCATACTAACATCACTTCTCGATTGTTCCAGTAATCAGACCACGCGTGATTGCGATGTAATAGTCCACCATATCAGCCACTGCCTTAGTCTTCACTATCTTAACAGCTATCTCTTTCTCTTCGAGTGCTTCAACACACTTCTCAGCGACCACTTGAAGAGGTTCCTCTGTGAAGACCTTCAGGAGTTCACCTCGCTGAAGAACAAACATCACACCCTCTACTTTCTCCAGGGTCTTTCTAGCTCTTGGGTCAACTTCCTCCAATACAACACCCACAGCATAACCTCCAGAGGGCATTGTTGCCTTCAGACTTGAAGGTCTACCAAAAGCAACCAAGCTCTTCCCTCGCATGAAGACCGCTACTTTGTCACAGTATTCTGCTTCAACAGGATAGTGCGTGATGACAATAATCGAAGTACCATATTCCTGGTTAATTGTATCCAGATAACGCCACAACTCATATCGATTGTCTGGATCTAAACCGGACGTTGGCTCGTCCATCAATAGGACTTTTGGCATATGTGCTAGGGCCACTGAGATAGAGACCCTCCTTTGCTGCCCACCGCTTAGTGTCTTTGTAGGACTGTTTCCCTTCTCCAGAATACCAAAGTCACGGAGAAGCATTTTTCCACGTTGGATGAGCTGCCATTCAGGTATGTTGTAGTTCTTTCCAAAAGCTATGATGTTCTCAAGTGGCGTGAAGGTATCATAGAGATAGCTCAGGTCCTGCGGGCAGTAGCCAAAGAAGAACCTGACCTTGGTTGCCTGCCTGGAGTCAATTCCAGCAATGCGTGCTACTCCAGTGCTTGGGATGTCACCAATTAGTGCCTTTACAGTGGTTGACTTCCCTGCACCAGACTCTCCAATGATCGCCAATATTTCTCCTTCACTCATAGAAAATGTAACATTCTCAATGAGCTTCTTACCACTCTTTATGGTTACTGTGAGGTTTCTCGACTCAAGGACATGTCTGTATGCAGTCTCGAGTTTCCACGCAGAGGGATCTATGTAAACCTTCTCAGCAATTATTGTAAGATTCGGGTTGGATCGTGGTCCCATAATTAGCTGTGGTTGAGCAACTGTAAAGATTCTTGGATCACTTGTCGGGTCCTCTGGTTCAACTCTGACTTCTAGAAAACCCTCTGGAAGAATTGGTGCAGGTTCTGTGGATGAACCTACAAGACTCCCTTGAATCATGATTGGTAGTCTGTCTGAGTATCTCTTACCCCAGACTGTACAAGTGATGTCAAACTCCTGCATCATTTTCACAGTTTCTTTGACAGCTTGCTGGAGATCACCACCATCATAATACAGGTCATCAGACAAATTCCTCCTGAGATAGTTCTGCATGGTAATCTGACTGGCTGCGATATCCTCCTGAGTTGAGCCTTCACCACCAACCGTGACGACCAAGTCAAGCTCGCTCTTTCGTCTTTTTCGGAGGTCTTCCTCAACAAGGACTGCAATCCTTCTGGTGAGAACACCCTTCTTAACACGGAGAATTCGTCCCTTGAAACGGACTTCCTCCTTCGTCTTAGAGATGATGCCCTGCACATCACAATGGAGTTCACGGTCGTGTCTTACGATTGCCCAGTCAATGGCATCTGCAAGACGTGCACCAGAGAAGTATGCTTCTTCAACAAAGGATGGTCCGCTCTCTACTGTGCTATCATCCGACTCTGTATTGTCATTATGTACCATAATTCATCCCCTCTAACCCAATGTAGGTTTCTTAGAGAATATATACGAGGCTGCCAAAATTGCGATTACCGAGAAAGCGAGTAATTTGAGTATTGATGGTAGGACATCAAGTAAAGTCAGCCCTTTGAATGCTGTTGCTATGAGCACATCCATGCCCAAGTTCAGAGGTAGTATGTCATTAAGTGCTCCTACGTCAATAAAGAATCCTGCAAGAATGAGCGTTGCAAACATCACAAAGAGGAACATCTGGTTTGCTTGTAGTCTTGTTCCAGCAACTGCCGATATCAGGATACCCGTCACTGATCCGGTTAGAGATGTGAGGCTCATAATCAGAATCAGAGTTTCAAACCCTGTATTGAGACTGAGTTCAAATGCAGTCACCCAGAGGCCCACTAGTAGTACCGATTGGAAGAAACCAATGACGACATAACCTAACACTTTGGCTACTATGACTTCAAGTCTATTGGTTGGTGTGAGGAGCATCCGCCGAAGAGGCTCATCTCCTACGATTGACTGTGCTGAAGTCATTGCTATACCAAGATAACTGGAGAAGATCACAAGGAATGCCCCGAAAATACTCTCTACAAATCCACCCTCTGGGGCAAACTCGATTGCCATCATGGGGAAAACTTCTGATCGAATCCACATATGTGATATACGAAATATAATCGTGGCACCCTGAACAACACCTTGCACAGTGCTCTGTTCGAGTAAGAGTGTTGAATCAACATGTACTTCAATATACGTTGGTTCATTTAGCGTTAGATTGGCTTCGAACCCATCGGGAATTACGACATACCCCAAAATCTTCATATTATACAGGTCTTGGTATGCCGTTTCTGTATCGTTGTATATAATCAGCCTGTCTACAGTTTGGTTCAAGTAAGATGTAAAGTTAGTTGAAAGGTCCTCACCGTCGAAGGCTCTTGTAGTATCGAAATCAATAAGCCCAAGAACCGTACCTCCATCTTCCTCTTCACCACCTGGCAAACCTTCCATCCCACCCCCTCCGGTTAGGTCCATGCCTCCCATACTACTTTCTTGCATTACAAAATACATCAGACCGATTATAGCTGCAGGGAGGAGAAAGATGAGGAAGAGAGCAACCTTGTCTTTGATGATGAGCCGCAGTTCCTTAGCTATCATATTGGTTATTCGTCTGCTGGGTCTAGTGAGGACTTCTGCCATATCGAACCCTCTCGACGGATTCTGGTGGTTTTAAACGCATCTTGCATTTAGGTTACACTATCGAGTATTGACTTCGACCATATTCAGTTATTAAGGGTTTACTAGAAATCCCTCATGGTGTTAGAGGATACGCAAATGACACATAAATACGACTAGTTGAAACTAAGCTTAACTGTTTCACACAATCTTCCAGTTCAGGACCTGACCTATTGGAGGCACCTCATCTGTCAATAAATAAAGACCAACTAGACCGATACATTCGGGTCGCAGATAACTTCCGACTCAGTATACCTGATGCCCCCTCTCTGAAGCCCTTGGAGATTATAGAAGATTTAAGGGCGCAATTAAATGCACAGATATACCCCAAATCCGAGCCCTGGATGGTTCCTCGTTGGGTTGCCAGAGTTCATGGAAAGATTGAGGAATACATAGCTGACTCTCGATTCAGAAATGATCGAAACCGAGATTGGGCTGTTGTAGGAGGTGTTGGTGCTCGAAACTATGCATCAATAGACTCAGCAGGTCTGGTGTGTTCTATACAGCAATGTGGATCGATTGATATTTGGCTAAAGGACGATGATGAGATTGTCTTCCCTTCATTAGCAGATCGCAGTGGTCCTGAATTGAGTCTTGTATCTCCTTCAGATCAAGTATTTGAGTGGAAGGCTACTGTTGGTCCTGTTGCTTTCACCCGACTCATCTATCACTCGAAGCAAGATGAGAATGAGGCGATCTACAATGAGGTTTTCATCCAGAATCGATCATTGAATGATGTTACCTTCACTTTCTATGTAGCCGTAAGACCGATGTCTGTGTTGGGAGTAGAACCAATTGAGAATATCGAGTTCGATCCCTCAACACGAAAATTGTATTCAAATGGACTTCTTTCACTTGTATTGGACGAATCCCCCTCTTCTATACTAATGACTACTGCAGATAGTCCTACTCTGATGTCCTCTTTATCATCTGGTGAGGTTCGTGAAGACACAGAGTTCAACACTCCTACTGGACTGGGAACTGCTATCCTCCGATATGATGTCAAACTTGGACCTGCAGGTGTAAAGCGGCTCTTTTTCATATCATCTTTAGATCCTCTTACAAAATCTGATGAGACCCCCAGTTATGTGGCCAAGGTATCTGCACGGGACAATAGTGTTGCAGAGTGGTATGATTTCTCAGATATATCACCAGCAGGTGCCTTTCCAGACAGACATATTGACGCTGTTATGATGCAGGTTCGAGCCTCGCAGGCAATCATGGCAGACAAGGCACTCACTGCAGATGACACTGGTTACTCCTGGAGTGATAGAGCTAGGATTTTGTTAGCCATGTGTCAATCCAATAGCGTTGAACTTGCTGAGGAAAAGGCAATCAAGATTACACAGCAGACACAAATTGACGAATCCGACTTTAGTATGGTAAAATTCAGCCCCCTACTTTGGGGTGTTTTACAGACCTACTGCTATTCAAAGAATATCTCTTTTCTCAGATTGGTTAGACCTTTTCTGAACAAGGTTGTTTCAGGAATCACTGCAAATCTACCAAGTACGGTTGTTGAGATTGAGGAGGTCGTAGCAGAAGAACCTCCCTCTGAGGAACCGGTAGTTCCTGACATTGTTGAATTGGATGAAGAGGTCAAAACAGATGATATGATTGGCGAAGACGTAGGATCCGAAGATGAAGGACCAGTTGATATTCCTATTGTTGAAGAACCAACATCTCCTCCCCCGCCTCCTCCTCCCCCGCCGCCAAAACCATGGTCGTTGGAGGAAGTGGCTACAGGTATGTGGACCCTAGCTGCATTAAGGGCGGCGCATTTTGCTTATGTATCGCTTCGAGATGTAACTAGTGCAAAGAGAACTGAAGCGATTATTGCAGATTATGAGATTACACTCAAAGAGCATAGTCTAGAAACATTAAGCGGCATTGATAATTCCGGTCTTGAAGAATACGTCACAACTGAGGATGGTGTAAAGACTATTCTCGATATTTTGTTTGGAGTGTGTTGGTTTGACATACCTGATGTATCCGATAACGATGTCACCGTTTTGTTGAATGAACTCCTAGAAAAGAACCTCAAGGACAACCTCCTCTGTATACCTGGAACGCCTCGGAAGTGTTCGGGGCACTTGGCAATGCGTCTAGCCCTGTACCAGAGTATCTACGGTTCACGTTTCGATACAGAAACGCTCCTAAAACGTTCATTGGAATTTGTCACCGAGTTCAACGTCTTTCCAGAGTGGGTCAATATCCAATCCAGCGGAGGTCGAGATGGAGAGGGGTGTAGCATTCTTGCATCATCTGATTTTCTGATATTGTTGCGAAACATAGTAATCTTCGAACACAAGAAGGAAATAATTCTCCTTAGAGGAATTCCGGACGAGTGGTTCACTTCTGGCGTTTCCCTATCTCTGAATGATTTAGTAACTAGAAATGGCAGAATCAGTATAGAGGTTGGTGCTTCAACCAATCAACATCAGATTGAAATCAACATGACCCGGTTACCTGAGGAGATTCAGGTGCATCTACCAACTTACATCCCTGTTCCGATGGTGAAGGTCTATGGAGCCGGAATTGCAGACAAGTTCAAAGATCCGGAGACCTCATACATCGAAGTGATACCCCTAACGACCGAAGTTGTGATTACATTCCACAAGTGACCAACGTGTGTCTTATATCGCAGTCTGTTATTGATGATTTATGTCACCCTCTCCACAGGAGCTTCTAGATGAGGCTCGTCAATATCATCAGGCTTCGCAGTTTAAGAAAGGAATGAAGACTGCAGAGAAAGCCAGAAAGAATGCCAGAAAGGACGGTGATTCTGCTGCTGCAATTGAAGGGCTCAGAATCATGGCAGACTGCGCACTCAACGCCCGTGAGATGAAGAAGGCAAAAGAGTACTATGAAGAACGTATTCGAGAAGCTGCTCCAGATACTAATGCGTTCTATCTCTCGGCTGCATCTTGGGGTATTGGTCAGATTGCCTTACATAAGATGAGCTATCATGAGGCAATATCGGTATTCAAACAAGGTCTGCAATATGCTGAGAGCATTGCTGATCAATGGTATACTGCATGGAATTCATTTAGTCTTGGTAATGCGCAACGGGGCATAGGTAACTTGGATGATGCTGTAGCGTATCTCAAGAAAGCAACTTCAACCTTCAAGGCAATGAATCAACCTTCCTTTGCTGCATGGGTTGATCGTGTGTTAGATGATTTGGGTAGCGTGTCACCAACATCTACTACTGATTTGGAAATTTGGCTCTGTCCATTGTGCGGTTCCAAGTTTGATATCCAAGAAGCAGAGTTATTGAAGAAAGGTAAAATTGTTTCCTGTGAATACTGCGGAACATCAG
>JAEOST010000545.1 GCA_016840245.1 Candidatus Thorarchaeota archaeon | reverse complement strand
GCACCTGCAGTAGCACCTGCGATAGAACCCACACCTCCCGTTGCAGCTCCTGTCGCGACTCCTGAACCTGCTGTCATGCCTATGGGGACATCGCTCCCTGCTGACAAAGCTATGGCAATCGCAGGTTATCTTGATCAAATTGTGAAATCATTGAAAATGGGTTGTAAATCTGGTCCCGTTCAGGATTCTATGACTGAAGCCAAGGAACTAATCATGAAGATTGTACCAAGCGATCCAATTATGATCAAGATTGACAAATGGATAGGTGTAGTCAGTACATATCCCAAACGGAAAGAACTGCAAGCAAGGGATATTTTAAAGCTGAAAAAAGAACTAAAAGCCGAAATCCAGGCATACTATCCTGCTTAGTCTTCTGGAATTCCATCTGCTGTCAACTTCACTGCTGCCAGCACTCTAAGAATATCCGCGGCTGAAACCAAGCCAATCACATCATTTCCCTCTATAACTGGGATATGTCTTCTATCACTCTGATTCATCAGAGATACGGTTTGACCAAGATCTGCATCAGGGCTGATGGTCACGACTGGACTGGTCATTATGTCAGACAATGCCAAGCTCTCATATGTGTCACGGGACATCAGCGTAGCTCCGATAATGTCACTTCTAGTTACAAGTCCTGCTAGAACATCTCCCTTAGTCACAACCAGACAACCAATCTCCTCTGCAGCCATCAATTTTGCAGCATCAGTCACTAAGGTATCCGCGTCTGCTGTGATAATCAATGATGTCATGAAGTTACGGACTTGCATCCATTCACCTCTATATCTAGATAGTAATACTATCTCGTTCGCTAAGACTCTTTTGTAGAACTAGTTTTCCGAGACGATCAAAGACATCTGTTACACGTGAACCTGTCTTTGCAGAGGTTTCGTAATATTCGGATTGGAACCAATCTCTTAGCATAAGTCCAGGTTCTACTGGCACCATTCTGCTTTCCAGATCGACTTTGTTTGCACAGATGATGACATCTGCGTTTGGACAAGCCTCACGAAACGATTCGAACCAGTTATTCATTGCCATGTATGTATCTGGTCGTGTGACATCATAGACGATTATTGCTCCTGACGCACCTTTCATGAACTGACGTCTCAGCTCTCTGTATGTTGCTTGTCCGCCCATATCCCAAATTACAAGTCGAACCTTCCGTGTTTCACCGGAGTCATCTGCGATTTCAAGGTCTTTCGTAGCAAAAGTCGTACCGATTGTTTGTTTATATTCCTCCTCGAATGCGTTTTCAGTAAAACGACGCAATAGGGAAGTCTTGCCAACACAGGCATCTCCTAAGAGCACCACTCTGAATTTGAAACCCTCGAATCCATCAGGGTCTGGTGCACCAAATGAAGAGTCATCTGCTGACATTCGAAAACAACCTCAATTCTTGTAAAGTAACGGCGCACCTGAATCTCTAGTTCCACTTCTTATAACTCTTTACGGGTTCTATGTCACAATGATATTCAAAAAAAAGCAAGCAGGGTGGTCGAACCTAGATGACCACCCGTTCTGGTTATCTACCATATGGCATCTTTAGGAAGATGCAGCTCAAATGCCACAATGGGTCTACCAATCCCGAAGTTTGTTAGAACTTCAGGAGATATCTCACCAATGACTCCTACAGTCTTCCCATTGACTCGGATTTTTGCTGTTCGTCCTTCAATGAACGACCTGTCTTTCGTTGAAATGAAGTCAAAATTCTCATCGATTCCTAGGTTCCTGAGGAGGAAGCCGACCCCTGCAATCAGGTCTGTGATGTTTACCTGATTATCCACCATGACTCCAGAGACTGATGCAATTTGGTGAGTGCTTGTCTCCATTTCTTCATTTGGAGTGACAATGTCTCCAACCTCAAATAGTCGTTGAGGATAGTCTGCATGTTGGTTTTGTGCAACGAAATCTATCAGAATTGGGAGTAGAGAATTTCTCAATACAGAATAGTCTCGACTCTTTGGGTTACTTGTAGTCACAAGACCTTCGTTTCTGAGCATCTTGGTGTTTAATATGTCAGGTGAAGTCATGACATAACTGAGTACTTCCTGAAATCCAACACCCACTAAAGTATCTCTGACCTTGTTCCGCAGTCTTGTGAGTGGCAAGAGTTTTCCAGAGGTCATCGTCTGCGGCATGGTGGGTTCTATATTGTCAAACCCGTATCCAATCGCCACATCTTCGATGATGTCAACATCATGCAGTACATCGGTTCTATACCGTGGTACTTCTACACCTATTTTCCCCTTTCCAGTGGCTTTTGCACCATATCCCATTCGATGAAGACAACTAACAACTTCTTGATCCTTTAGACCAAAACCTGTCATATTGTTTACCATTTCAGTTGTAATCTTCCACTTCTCAGGTTTAAGATCAGGGGTCTCTGTTGTGGATTCATCCGGGTAGATTGTTGTCAAAGACTCAATTGTACCACCCCTCTCAGCAAGAGCTGTTATCATGATATTGAGGGCTTGGTCCACTGTGGGGAGATGAGTCCCTGTGACCTCAACAAAGATGTTGGTAGTTTCAGTTGTAAGCTTCCCAAGTGTGTTACTATTGATTATAGGTGGGAGACTTAGAACCTCCCCCTTAGCATCAATGAGTAATGGCCACTTTGGGTTCTCTGAGATGATAGGTCCATAGAGTTCG
>JAEOST010000544.1 GCA_016840245.1 Candidatus Thorarchaeota archaeon | reverse complement strand
TTTCTCAGTAACCTTAGAAACCTTGTGAAGGACTCTCTCGAAAAAGGTCTGACAGATGACCAGTTTATTGAGAAGGGGTTAACTCCTGATTTCTATGTAGATGAGAGAAGCCAACATAGAATTACATCTGCAGCTAAGCGATGGTTTGAGTTTTATGAATCTGAGAGTGGGGCGTAGAGTAATCAGACCAGACAGGTTTCAAGCGTGTGCATCAAAGTCTGAACGGATTTCCTTCAGTTCTAAGGATTCTCATACAGTAGTCGTTCGCCAAGCGTCTGCAGAGCTTCGTACCTGAAGGTGATGAGAGGGGTGGTTGATGCTTGTGACACTAAAACCGAGCGTACCTGTATCAAGGCCACTAATCTCGAATAGCGAAAGGCCATCTCTGTCAGTTATTTCAGAAGCATCAACTCGCTCACCTGAAGGGAGCATGACCATGAGATCAACCTTAGCTCTATCGATGGGGTTTGAACAACCGTCGACCACCCTTACTGCGATACTGATGCGACGAGAATCACCACCATAGAATTTGAGAAGGTCCATGGACTCGATATACATCTCAGTTCTCGATGGACAGTCCCGATTTGAGGAGGCATCATCCGACCTGAAGGAGTCGCCTGGTTCGCGGGGCGAAAAATGTCGGATGTTGCTAGGGCGCATAAATGCCTCCTCTTTTACAGAGAATATACTCTGCGGGTCATGGGATAAAGGTAAATTATATGTATAAGACTTTCGCTTTTATACCACACCATCATTTATCGCTGCCATTGCGGAAAATATGCAGAAAGCCTGGATGTTCTGAAGGTTTAATCGAAGTATTACGGAACAAATCCGAAGTGCTCATCCACAAGTCTTGATGCAGTTGAGAACTGACGTACCTCACTTGGATTATCAAAGAATTGGGAATACTCCTCATAGAAGTGTTCGGTAAAGGAGTCAAGAGCATGTCTGAGAGTCTGACTTGATTTTGACGCAACTAAAACACAGGCAACTGAGAACTTGTAGGTCCGTTGTAAGACGAGGATGCCATTTTCAAGAATAATCTCCCGTACAGCACCTTTCTGAACTGACTCATCCAGAATCATGCCAATGCCCTGCAGCATTCCTGAGAACATGGCATCCTGAGCTATCTCATCACCTGTAGCCCAGGAGTGGCTAACGAGAGGGATGCCACCCTTTGTTTCGAATGCAGTGAGTCGAAGTAATTTGAAGGGGAGAACATATGCCAGTTTGGGATATTTAACAAATGCAATGGCGATGGGGATTATGCCTATGGAGAGCAGGAAGAGCCAGAGTCCGGGATAAGCAAAATGCAATCCCAGTCCAAGACCCACTGGCCAGATAACAGCCAGAATGAACCCACTGAGTAACCCGAGCCTCGCTCCAGTCTGAAGATGTTGTGGTACCTGACGATTCATCCTGATCATATAGTAGGTGAAAGCCCAACCGGTCAGTATGATGAGTGTTGCACCGACTCCCATGACTCCAATACCTAACTCAAAACCGGGCTCACCCACTGTGTTCATCCCAATGAAGATTTCCTCAGGCTGAAGGGAGAAGTAGACCAGAAGAGTCCCTGCAATGCTCAAGATTATCATCTTCCTGGAGTCCACCTCATCTCTCGTGAACGAGTCTATCATGAGAAAGACCAAACCGATGGTACAGAGTCCAATATAGAGACCAATTCTTACCGGAATCTCGCTTAGTAAGAGCCCGCCTAGTGTAATTGCCAATGTCCAACCCGTGAGTCCAAGAAAGATACCAACGATGAATGGACCATGACGATGACGTTTTTCTCGAAGAACCCAGCCAGCAGCAATGAAAGCAATGGTATTAATGACGAAGGACAGAAAATAGACCGCGGTTTCTCCAGTCCAGTTAAGAGCCATCTTTCAAAACCCGATTGGAGAAAGGTCACCTGCTTTGAGATATATTCATCGATTCTGTTCCCTTTACTTCAATGCACGATGAATGGCAACAATTCCTAGCAACATTCGATGAAAGTCAACACGTTTGAAGCCAGCCTCGCGAATAATTTTTACAAATTCCTCAGCCTCAAAGAACCGACGAATCGTACTTGAGAGGTATGCATAACCACTACGTGAACCGGATATCATGTATCCAACAGTGCTGATCACTCTTCGTGCATAGAGGTGAAACAGCTTTCGAATAATGACGGACGGAGGTTGACTTGTTTCTATATTGAGGAAGAGACCACTTGGTTTGAGCACACGTCTAAACTCACGAAGAAAGAGAAGGAGATTGTCACGATTTGTTGTAATATTACGGGTTGCAAATGAGATTGTTACTACATCAAACGAATTATCTGGAAAAGGGAGATTCTTGGCATCAGCAAGCGTGAGGGTTATTCCGTTGGTTTCTTGCTTTGTTGTCGCTTCTTGAAGCATGGGCAGGCTAAAATCAACTGCGAAGACATCCTGGTTCTCTTTTGATATACCTTTGAGATAGGTTGCGGTTTCACCTGTTCCTGTACATACATCCAGCCATTTTGTACCACCCCTCTTAGCAACCATTCTTTATACGGTCCTTCTCCAGACAGTATCAAGACCGAATGTCAGGATTCTATTAATCAATTCGTAAGTATGTGTCACTTTTGAGAACATGCGCTGGACTGCTAAGCTCATCGTACCCACAACAAAATTGGTACTCTTGATAACTCTAAGTGTTGGGACCTACCTAGAATTAATAGGGTAGACCGAATTGCGTCATCTCTGTTGGAGTCGATATCTCTGAATGAACGCATTGTTGAATTGATAGTTGCAGGAGCAGGAGATAGAGGAACAATCTACGCGACATATGCTCTGGAACATCCAGACAAGGCTCGAGTGATTGGAGTGGCAGAGCCTAGGAGGCTCCATCGTGAGAGGTTAGTGAATACCCATTCAATCCCAGAGACAAATGTCTTCACAGATTGGAAGGACATGGCTGAAAGGGAGAGGTTCGCCGATGCTGTGATAATTGCTACTCAGGATTCGATGCATCGTGATCCGGCAGTTGCATTTGCAAACAAAGGATACGATATATTGCTTGAGAAACCGATGGCACCAGATGAAGATAGTTGCAGACAGATTACCAGAATTGCCAAGGATAACGGAGTTATCTTTGCAGTTTGTCATGTTCTTCGATATACAAGATATACTCAGAAACTTAGAGAGATTATAGATTCAGGGGCAATAGGTGAGGTCATTGGTCTTGACAGACTTGAACCGGTTGGTTACTGGCATCAGGCTCACTCTTTCGTCAGGGGAAACTGGAGAAGAGAGGATGGGTCCTCATTCATGCTTCTAGCTAAGTCATGTCATGATCTTGACTGGATTAGCTATATTGTTGGTAGGAAATGTAGGACGGTCTCATCATTTGGAAGTCTCATTCATTTTCGAAAGGAGAACAAACCTCAGAATGCAGGTTCTCGGTGCCTTGACTGTGATTATGAGAGAGAGTGCCCCTACTCAGCGAAGAAGATCTACTTTGGATTCCTGGAAAAGGGAAATACAGGCTGGCCCACCAGTGTAGTTACTCCCGAAGTGACCAAAGAGAATTTGACAAAAGTACTGAGGGATGGACCATATGGTCAGTGTGTGTACGAATGTGACAATGATGTTGTCGACAACCAAGTAGTCAACATGGAGTTTGAAGGAGGGGCAACTGCATCATTTGTCATGACAGCGTTCACAAGAGCAAGGCAGAGAGAAACGAGAATTTTTGGAACTAGAGGAGAAATATTTGGTAATGGTACCGAGATACATGTTCACAGTTTCCTGACAGATGAAACAGAAATCATTGACACAGCAGCCTCTGAACCCTCCAGTCTAAGCGACCATGGAGGTGGAGATTACTGGCTCATACACAAGTTTGTTGAAGCAGTGGCTAATA
>JAEOST010000543.1 GCA_016840245.1 Candidatus Thorarchaeota archaeon | reverse complement strand
GTTCACAGTTTCCTGACAGATGAAACAGAAATCATTGACACAGCAGCCTCTGAACCCTCCAGTCTAAGCGACCATGGAGGTGGAGATTACTGGCTCATACACAAGTTTGTTGAAGCAGTGGCTAATAATGATCAAAATCTAGTTCTCTCAGGTCCAGATGAGACCCTTGAGTCACATCTAATGGTCTTTGCAGCAGAGAGAAGCAGAAGGGAACGTAGATTCATAGACATAGATAATGTGTAGTGGATTATGACACGGGGATATTGATAGTAACAAGTACGATGTCAACATCTCCAGTGTTTTCATACCCATGTTCGACCCCTGACGGAACTTCAACAACCCTTCCGGGTCTGATGTCGTATCGTTCATCTCCCACTCGACCGTTCCCAATTCCGCTAATGAAGTAGAAGACATGATGGTACGAGTCTATGTGGGCTTCAAATTTACCGTGAGGTGCGACCCTCGACAAGACCACTTTGACATTGGACACCCCTTGTGGAATCAATGGGAACCCTGTGATGCCTGTTGTGAGGTCCTCTCTTGTGGGGATCCAGTTCATCTTTTCAATGTCGTAGATGTGTGTCCTTATCATAGATAGACCCAGTTACTGAATTGCACTCTGCCAATTTAACTCTAGATAAGACCTGTTTCAATCTTCGGAGAAATTTTCCGTAGGACCCTAAATTGCAGTATCTGTACATCTCTATGAGCACAAAATCGGGGACTGTGCAATGCAAGTAGAGAAACGAGATGGACGAACCGTAGAGTTCGACGAATCAAAGATAGAGATTGCTATCACCAAGGCCTTTCAGTCTGCAAGGACTGACATAGGACCTGTGAAGGGACTAACACAGGAAGTCGCAAGAATCATCCAAGAACGTGGACACGATGTCATTCACATTGAGGAGATACAGGACATCGTAGAAGATACGCTGATGTTGAGAGGCTTCACAAAGATAGCACGGCGCTATATCAAGTACAGAGCAAGACATCGAGAAGACAGGAAACTCCTTCGAATGGTGGGTGTAGTTGATGACCTAAAGTTCGGACCCAACGCGGCTACTGTTCTGAAGCGATATCTTCTGAAGGATGAGGATGGAAATGCAACCGAAACCCCATCACAGCTCTTTCGCAGGGTAGCATCAGCTGTAGCAGGTATCGAAAAACAATATGACAAGAATGCAGACGTGAAGGAGTACGAGGACCTCTTCTTCTCCATGATGGCGAACCTTGAGTTCATGCCGAATAGTCCAACCCTCTTTAATGCAGGGACTGAAATCGGACAATGCAGTGCCTGTTTTGTACTACCCATACAGGATGATATGGACTCAATATTCACAACACTCTGGCACATGGGTAAAATCCAGAAGTCAGGCGGCGGTTGTATTAAGGCAGGAACTAAGGTTCTAACCAAGGAGCATGGACTCACACCAATCGAGAACATCCCTGGATTTTCAACAATTGAGGAGTTAGGTGTACCTCAATCAATTCCACCAGTTACATTGTATTCATGGAATCCCGTACTTCATTCGTTTGAAGAAAAAGAAGTCGAGAAGGGATGGAAGTTTCAGCTGGATTACCTGACAAGAGTTAGATATGGTTCAAATGGTGTTATTGAAACCAGTTGCTGGCACCCCTTCTTTGTATGGGATGATGATAAGATAGTAGTAAAACGAGCTGATGAGTTAGTCGTAGGTGATTGGCTATTGAAGAATGGGATACATGACATCCCAATCACTGAATCGGAATCTAGTTTGTGGTGGCTTATTGGATATATCATTGCAGATGGAAGTTTCGACCAATCAATAAACGGATTACGTTTACGTCTATTCGATAGTCGTACGGAGATACTTGAAAGAGCTAATGGAATCATTTCTAAATATCGTGGAACTCCCAAATTAAAGATTCAGAAGGATCCTCGTGAGAATTGCTACTATATAGCAACTACAACAAAGAAAGAAGATTCGTTTGTTTCATATTTGCATCATATCATAGGAGAAGAAAAGCTTTCACCCTCATTTGAACCTGCAGCTCCTTATTCATTCATTGCAGGACTATTAGATGGAGATGGCTATTTTGGACGTGATGTGATTAGTTTATACACCTGCTCAACCCCACTGAAAGATTTCGTAGGTGACTTGCTAGCTAAGCTTGGTCTTAACTACAAAGTAAGATATCGAACAAGAGAACGATTTGGTCAAACTTCTGAAGGATGGGAGATTGCATTTTCAACAGGTTATGGGCGTCTATTCCCAACGGTTCGGAAACCAAAACTTAGTAAGTATAAACCATTTCAATTCCGAAGAGTCAAGGTTCAAAGTACTGAATTAGTAGAGAAGAAAGCAACTCTGTACGACTTTACGGTTCCAATCAATCAGAATTATCTGGCTGGGAACGGTCATCTTACAGTTGTTCATAACACAGGCTTTTCATTTTCTAATCTACGCCCAAAGGGCTCTAAGGTTGGATCCACTGGTGGTGTCGCCAGTGGACCAGTCTCATTCATGAAAATCTATGATTCTGCAACAGACGTGATAAAACAAGGTGGAAAACGTCGCGGCGCTAATATGTCAATCCTCAGGTGTGACCATCCAGATATCATGGAATTTATTGCATGTAAAGCTGACAAACAAGCATTCCGAAACTTCAACATCTCTGTAGCTATTACAAATGAGTTTGTCAGCGCACTCCAAAACAACGAAGGATTCGATCTTGTTGACCCACACACAGGTGAAGTGACGAATCAACTAAGTGCAAGAATGGTCTTCGATACGATTGTTCACAATGCATGGAACACAGGAGATCCAGGTCTCATCTTCATCGATAGAATGAATGGTGAACATCCGCTGGAAGGTATGGAAATTGAGTCCACTAATCCCTGCGGCGAAATGCCCCTCTTACCATACGAGTCGTGCGTTCTGGGAAGCATTAACCTCTCAAGAATGATTAGTGATGAAGAGATTAACTGGCCACGTCTGGAAGAGATTGTCAGACTTGCTGTAAGATTCCTTGATAACATAATTGACCTCAATGTCTATCCTGTAGAGGAAATTGAGAAAATTACTAAGGCTAATCGAAAAATTGGTCTAGGCATAATGGGATTTGCTGAGATGCTAGTTAGACTTGGCATTCCATACGAGTCTGAGGAGGGATTAGAGAAGGCAGAGGAGGTTATGGGGTTCATTCGCCAGAGAGCTGAGAGGGCATCGTCTGAATTGGCAAAGGTTAGAGGGAACTTTGAGAACTTTGCGTTTCTCAAGAACAGAAATACTTGGAAAAGAAATGCGGCACTCCTGACTATAGCACCAACAGGAAGTATCAGTCTGATTGCCCAGACAACCAGTGGTATTGAGCCTATGTTTGCAATTGCCCACTCCAGGATTCTAGCAGAGGGAATTAGACTCACAGAGGTCAACGAACTGTTTCAGGAGATAGCGGAGGAACGAGGTTTTTGGAATGAGGTTGTTGAGCAAGAAATCGCGAAATTAGGATCGGTCCAAGATATTGCTGATGTACCAGATGATGTTAAGCAGATATTCAAGAGTGCTCATGAAATCAGTCCTGAGTGGCACGTAAGAATACAGGCAGCATTTCAGAAACATACTGACAATGCAGTAAGCAAAACTGTTAATCTACCAAAGAATGCATCAACTGGAGATGTCGAGAAGATCTTCCTACTTGCAGATGAGTTGGGATTAAAGGGTATCACAGTATTTCGTGATGGATGCCTAGACTCTCAGGTGCTTTATGCTGGATGTGATACTTGTAGTCTATAGCCTAACAGTCACAGTCACCCATTCGTATGGCAACAACTTTGGCTTCCTCAGCAATATCACCAAAGACCTGATAGAAATATCGTGATGCATCAACGAGTGCGATTTTTCCAGCCTCTGTGAGTGTGTATACTATCTCACGTCCATCCTTAGTACCAAATATCTGGCCACCCTCATCTAGGCCTTTCAAAGCTGGATATATTGTACCTGGCGTGGGTTTTGTTCCTCGACGTTCTGCAATCCGCTCCGCTATCTGTTGTCCATTCAATGGTCCTTTACTTAGCTCCCACATTATCTGAAAGGTGAGAAATCCACGCATATCACAGCAGTCTGGAGGACAGCATAAGATACGATCTTCGGAGTCGGTCACAAGTTATATTGGACATCCGATATATTTAAATGTGTATGTTGGACGTCCAATACATAAGTATTGGTCACCCAATATGAAGGTGAACTGAATGACGAAATGCAATCCGTGTAAAGGCGAAGAAAAGCAGCTTGAAGATGATATTAAATTCAGCAGCGCCTATTCATCATGTGCATACTCATTTCGTACTGGTACTTCTGCAATTGACGTGATCTAAAGAATCGGTGATAATAATGACTTCAAAGCAAATCAGTGAAATGACAGATGATGAAATCAAGGACGCGGTAAAGAAGCAATATTCACAGGTAGCTCAGAGAAGCTCAAGCTGTTGTGGTCCAGCTCAATCAAGTAGTTGTGGACCTTCAGAATCAAGTTGTACAGAGAGTCTGGCAGAAACCTACGGATACAGTGTGGAGGGTCTGCCAGCCTCTGTGACAGAGTCCTTTGCTGGATGTGGAAACCCTGTGGCCCTAGCAGGATTAAAAGAGGGAGAGGTTGTTCTGGACCTTGGGAGTGGTGCTGGACTTGACATGTTCGTCGCAGCTGAGAAGGTTGGAAAGACAGGCCGTGTAATTGGAGTTGATATGACTCAGGATATGATTGACAAAGCAAAGGAAAATGCTGCCAAATTAGGATTGGACAATGTTGAGTTTCGGTTTGGAGACATTGAGGACCTACCTGTTGAAGACGAGACTGTTGATGTCATAATAAGCAATTGTGTCATCAATCTGACACCCAATAAGTCAAGGGTGTTTGAGAGCTCATTTAGGGTCCTAAAGCCTGGAGGTCGAATGATGATCTCTGATATAGTCCTTGAGAAACCCCTGCCTAAGAAAATGAAGGATGATGTTGCAACCTACACAGGCTGCGTTGGTGGAGCAATTCTCGAAGAGGAGTACCTCCAACTGATGAGAGATGCAGGCTTTGAGAGAGTGGAAACTGTTGAAAAAGTAGGTTACGGTGCCGCAGTAAGTGCCAAGATAGCTGCATACAAGCCCGATGGGGCATGAAGAGAATGCAGAAACAGGATGGACTACCACAAAAGGCGGGTAAAGAAGACCTTGAAATGGTCCTACAACTCCTTATTGGAGTTGACTTGCCCTCAGAGGGAGTTAAGGAGAATTTTCACAACTTCCTCACTATTCGAGGACCAACTGATAAAGAAATCATAGGTTGCGTAGGACTAGAAGTCTACGAATCTGATGCAGTACTTAGGTCGGTGGCGGTCCATCCAGAGTATCAGAGAAAAGGAGTTGGAGTCAAGTTACTAATCGGTGCAATCGAATTTGCAAGGAGTATACAGGTAGACAAGCTCTACCTTCTTACCGATACAGCTGAGAAGTATTTTTTGAAACATGGATTCGAATACATCGATAGAACCACAGTCCCACAAAGTATCGGTGACTCTATCGAATTCACTACACTTTGCCCATCAGCAACAAGTATGTACAAGAGTATTGCATAGATTGCAGAGCTGTTTCTTCTACTTGTCACATCATTCTTTTTGGGCAAAGAGGGTGTCCATTGAAGAGATGAGGTTTTCAACCATCTTTGCTTGCACACTTAATCCTGCAGTCTTCTGCTCAATGCTGGTCCAAGTAGTTTGTAGATTACTCGCTTCATGCATTCCATCGATATCAACGAATAGTGATACCGCACCAATACCACGAGGTAGCAGCTTCACGCCCTCAGCCACCTCTGTGATATAATCTTCGTATTTGTCGGCAAGCATGGCAAGGTGCTCATGGTTTTCCTTAATGACTTCAAGGAATTTTCGAATTAGAGGATGACTTTTGAAATCAGGACGATGATTCCAAGAACTTCCGGCAAGTGGAGGGGACCGTCTCCCTACAAATGAACGAGGATAGATATTGAAGGAACGAATGAGGTTTCTCTGTCTCTCAACTTCTTTTTCGACCGCATCCGCCATTTGAAGAATTGAATTGTGATATGTTACTAGGATATCTGGTTTCAGGGTTTCGGAATTTAAAATTGAGTCCGCTATCTCGTCAGGTGCTCCATCAATGATTCCACCATCCGATTCAATCATGTCAGCTATTTCGCGACTAGCTGAGAACTTGGTCACTAAATCATGTGGCACCATTCCAAGCTCGAGGTCTTCAATATGTAGGTATTTTCGATCTATGGCTTCATGAACTACCCGTACAATGTCCCATTCGATTTCATCAAGTGATGATTCGAACAGAGCAGTGTTACTGAATCCCGAAAACCCACCTCTGATGGACTCTGGACTATCTTCAGCTGTAAGAGAGAATAGTCGGTTGAGTGTACTGCTCAACATAGCTCGGTATTGACCCTCCCTCAAAGGAATCAATACGTTGCAATCCTCTAGAGATTTTGCCAAATCAACTTCCTGAGTACGATGAAGTTGTAAAGGAGTGATGCTTATTTCTACTTCAAATCGATGTGGAAGATTGTCTCCGGGCACATGGTCTACAACAAATTGGTTAAGGATTTCTGAAAGAACACAGAGCTCACCAATACGTGTCACGACCTCAAGAGCCTGATTCGTTGAGTAACCTGTTTCTGTCAGGAGGTTCTTGGCTGCTTCTGGATCCTTAAGGAAGTGCTCAGCGTATCTCAAAATCGATAATCTCCGCCAGGTTAGTTGGTGATGGCCTGCATCCATCACGGTTCCATTGGAACAAGCGGTTTGACTCTATATGATAATATTCTGGACATATGTTAATACTTACAGAATCCAGAATGAACTAACAGATGCATCCTTATGTGAGGGAGTCTATAGTAAACGATGGATTCGGTGGTGTATAATACTTGAGTATCGTAGTCGATGTTGATGACACAATAATAGATGGGAGACACAGAGCTCAAGGGGTATGGTGTGAGCTACTTGAGTGCGGAATACCTATGGATGCAATTGAAACACTTGGAATTAAGGACCTCTTTGATAGATATTCCACAGAGGAGCAGAAGATGCATGTTGATGAGATGCGGCAACGATTCTGGGACCTATTACTCTGTATAGATGAAAGGGGCATCAAACTAGCGGAACTCGATGAGCCAATTCCTTTTGCTGCTGAGATTCTACAGGCTTGGTCTAACGATAGAACTATAGTATATCTGACAGGACGACCGGAAACAACACGCGAAATAACTCTGGGTCAACTCAATCGATTTGGTTTTCCAACAGAGAACATACAGCTTGTCATGTATAGGCTGAAGGACTATGCACATGCTCGGGGTCTGAAAAAAGGACCAACTTTGGTAGAAACTAGACAGAATCTATTCACCAAGATAGCTGAGAAACATGATGTTCAGATCGTGGTGGATGATTATCCAACTTATTTTGATATTTACAGTGAATTTGGAGTTCCAAACAGAATAGGTTTCTACCGTCTAAGACGTTTCAAAGAGCAAGATTACATCAATCATGGTGCAACTCTGGTAGTAAAAGGTTGGGATGAGCTGAAAGACATAGATTTCGATATTCAGCAAACTGAATAGTTAATTCCAATAATCAAATGGATTAGTCAATGCGTAGAATCAATACTGAATTCGCTATTCATTCTCGTCATCAGTACATCGATTACCACTCTCATCTATGAGGCGTACAGAATGTGGTTTCTCAAGTCAATGTAACTGGACTATTCTGTGAGATCTAATGGCCTATTGAAGATGTCAAATCGAGAATAGTGGCCGCTTATGTCAAAGTTCTGACGTTCCTGAATGACAAGAAGCGGATCAATATCAGCATAGATGATACCCTCCTCATCGACCAATGGGCCTGCTACTATCTTACCTTTGGGGTCAACAATGACGGAACCACCATTAGCCAATATGTCACTCTGGGACTCCATTGTTTCTTTCATCGGAAACTCTGATTCCTTCAAATGTAAGAAGTCAGCTGAACGCAAAAATCCAGACACTGAGATGACCCAAGAACGACCCTCTAATGCAATGAATCTAGTGATGTCTTCGGTATTTCGTAGACTACCAGGCCACACAGCTACGTGAAGTATCTCTTCTTGCATATGCAGAGCTGCTCGAGCCAATGGTAGCCAGTTCTCCCAGCAATTCAAGCCGCCCACTCTAATATTCTTCAGAGGGTGGGTCTTCATCCCTACAGCATCCCCATCAGCCCAGACGAGACGTTCTTCATAGGTTGGCTTGATCTTGCGATGCCGTCCCAGAATCTCTCCATCTGATCCTATTGTAAGTAAAGTGCAATAGATTGAACCTCCCTCTTTCTCCGCAATCCCACCCATGAGCATGATGTCGAGTTCTTTTGCTAGGGCTTTCATCTTCTTGACGATTGGACTGTCGATTAGATGGATTGCCTCTCTCCAATAGGTACTGTAGGCGGTCTTTTGATCAGCATCATTGAATCGTGCCCCACCAGCAGGAGAGAGCCAGAAGGGATAACCAGGAATCAGAGTTTCGCCCCAGGTTACGAATTCAGCACCATTATTCTTGGCTTCTCGGATGAACTGCTCCAGCTTATTCCATGTCGCTTCAGCATTTAGGAAGACTGGAGATATCTGAATCCCTGCAACGCGAATCATGTTCTCGTTAGCTCATATGGAGTATATGAAATCACTGCCATAACTGTGCTTTTGGCTTCCAGTACAACATATATGCTAGAGCTGCGAATGGTAGTGTAGGTATGACAGGAACTATCCAAACTACGAACCTCACAAAGATCTTCGGACAGAAGCTCATTGCAGTGAACAACTTGAGTCTAGAAGTTGAAGAGGGCTCAGTCTTTGGTTTTCTTGGGCCCAATGGGGCAGGTAAAACGACAACGATACGGTTGATACTTGGGTTGATACGAGCCACCGCAGGAGAAATCAAGGTCTTTGGTGAGAATGTTGCACCTAGTTCATCAGAGTTACGTAGAAGGATTGGATATCTACCAACCAATCCAAAACTCCCACCAAAAATGACACCAATTTCATACTTGGACTTTGTTGGCAAGCTATTTGGTCAGACCAAGGATGAGAGGACCTCTAGACTCTCAAGACTTGTGAGGTCGGTCGACCTTTTGCCTAGCGCTTCACGAGAGATAAAGGGATTCTCAACAGGTATGGTAACACGTCTTGGTCTTGCTGCTGCTTTAATGAACGATCCAGACTTGCTCATTCTTGATGAACCTACATCTGGTCTGGATCCAGCTGGTAGAAAGTCCACATTGGACCTAATTGATGAGTTTGACGACAAGACCATATTCGTGTCTTCACACATTCTGAGTGATATTGAGAGGATATGCACCCATGTTGGTGTTGTCAACGAGGGTAAACTCATCTATTCAGGGCCAATTAAGGAGATGAAGAAACAGATCAAGAGAAATGTTGTAAGGCTGGAACTTGATGGCAATCTGGATAGTTTCTGTGAGAGATTGAAATCAGCAGAAAGTATAATCGACTTTGACAGAAGAGGGGACTTTGTTGTGGAGATAAGCCTCAGCCAACAGATTTCAACATTGAGAGGGTTACAGGATGTGATTGGACTACTATCAGAGACCGATCTTGAACTAATCTCAATCAATTCATCAACATCCAGGATTGAGGATGCATTCCTAGCACTACTTGAGGAGGAAGAATCACGTGGATTCCTTAGAGCAGTCGAGTCTTAGAAGAGGTGTCATGCCTTTCATAGCCATCTTCCAGGCAGATCTGGAAACTCTTCTCCGAAGTAGAATAACATATGGCTGGCTCATAGCAGGAGTGTTCCTTCAGGTCATTAGAGTTCTAGGTGCATCTCTAATCGCGACAACATCGGTGATTATTCCAACTGGTCTTGCTGATTTCATCGTCATCTGGAGTATGTTGATAATAGGCACCACGGCAAGCACTGTTTCCTCAGAGACCGGAGAACTCGCTGATTCAATAATGAGCAAGTCGGTCAAGAGACAGGACTACATTCTGGCCAAATTTGCCTCCAGATTTGTGTATGTAGCAACAATGTATCTGGCAATAACAGCAGTTCTGGTTTTAGCCTCGGTTAGGTTGGCAGAGAATGACTATGATGCATATGGACTCCTCGCAGCAGTTCTCTTCGTTCTTGTCGCACTAATCATGCTAACCGCACTTGGAGTCACTCTTAGTACGTTCGTTTCGAACTCCGTCATAGCAATTGTATCACTACTAATTCTATGGTATTCGATGACTGCATTCTTTCCAGGATTAGATATGGAATTACTATCCCCAAATAACCTACTCACCGATATGCCAGATATCATTCAAGGAATCTGGACAGGTGATAGTTGGCCAACCACCGTCATCTTTGGATATGTCGCAATTGTAACAACATTTCTGACTGCCTCATATTTCTCAACTAAGGATCTGTAAACTCTCACCATGTCCCAAATTCGACCTGCTATATTGGCAATACTTATTGCATATTGTATGAAATCGTCTGCATTGAGAGGTGTATAAATTGACAGGCTTCTGTGTAATCGGAATCTATGTTCATGATATGGATAAGGCACTAGAGTTCTATCGAGATATTCACGGTTTTGAGGTTGAAAATACCTATGATGACGGATGCATTGTGCAGTTGAAACACGAAGGTCCCACGGTCATTCTTGAGAAAGTAGACAAACTCAATCCAGCCAAGTACCCTGAAACAGCACAGGTGGTCCTTGGCATTGAAACTGATGATATCGATAAATCATATGTAGATCTCAAGACGAAAGGTGTGGACTTCATCCAAGATTCTCCTCAACCCTTTGTAGCTGGACGTTTTGCAGCTATGAGAGACCCATCAGGTAACCTCATCGAATTACTAGAATTCAGAAGAGGATGAGGTCACATTACACAATGTAAGGAATCGATTCTGACTTGATCCCCAGCAGGCGATAGTATACAGTGACTTGACCACGATGATGGATACTATGTTCAATCACTTCTAGAAGAAGCTCGGCCACAGAAGCTGGGCGATTGAACGAATCGACTACTCTGGATAGGTCATCAGGTCCTATTCTATCCATGTATCCAGTTACCTTCTCAAATACATCTGCTGTTAATGTCTTAATCTTGTCAGCAGAGTTGTACTTCTCCAATGTGTAGGGCAATGCTTCCCATTTATTCTCTACCAAGCCCCTAAGATAGAACTCAATTGACCTGAGTATATGAAGAAGAATCTCGCCAAAAGGTCTACCACCTTCAACAGGGTCCTTCATAATAATGGGATCAGTGACTTGGTTGATTAGGGGAAGGGTCTCAGAGAGATGGCGTCCCAGCGCAGTTCTAAGGAAGTTGTACAACATCGTTTGTCAGTCCTTTGAATCTAAGATTATTGCTAATCAGAATATCGTCCTGTTTCTAATCCAAATTAAATCTACTAATCAGGTGATTTAGAGACCATGCAAACCATACTTCCAGTCCTAGATTCAGTGGTCTAGGAACGGGGTATTATATTGGTTGAAGCATTATTCTGATTTGAGATGGTCCGTAGTGACAGCTGAAGGTTCGGAAGAAAAGGAACTTGGTGAGGGAGCAATTGAAGCAATATTGTTCGAAGCTATATCACATCCAACTAGAATCAAAGTTCTATTCAGTTTAGAAGGAAATGCTGTCGGATTTGCAGAACTCAAGCGTAAACTTGAGATTTCTAGCAGTGGTAATCTACAACACCATATCGTAAAACTAGCAACCCTTGTACGCATAAACGGTGATGGCGACTATATTCTCACTGACCAAGGTCAAGAAGCCCTTGTGACTATCAGATCACTAAGGAATTCACAGAATAATCAAAACCATCAGAATCGTTATTCCACGGATAGAAAAATGGCTACTTTTGGGGCATCGTTAAGCTACTATGTTGTTCAGATGAATATGCCCTTCGTCTTAGGAGATGTTGATTCGCTTACACCGCTATTCGCATTAGTTTCGGCACTTGTCTTTGCTGTTGTTTTCTATCCGGTGTTTGGGTATTTCGAATCTCGAAGATTGAATAGGAGCATGAAATAGTTCTGTGTTTGAATTAGTCCCAACAGTATCACATATATATGTATATCATCTACATATTGTTTGTATACTTATATTGGTGAAATCGATGGCAAACCTAATCGTTCTTGGAATAGTAAAGTTTCTCCATGACCTATTCACAGCAACATGGATTGGTGGATTAATTATTCTGGCAGCTATAGTACTTCCCACGGTTAAAAAGACCGTAGGAATGAATCCGGAAGCAAAACAGCTCATGGCAGCAATTCAAAAGAGAATGAATGTCATGGTCTGGATCAGCATCGTTGGACTACTCGTGACCGGAGTTTTACTGAGCAATAGCTCTCCACTCTTTGAGGGACTCCTGAGTGTGAGCAACCAATACTCACTATTGCTGACTATCAAGCACATATTGATAGCACTGATGGTCATCATCGTACTCATACGAGGTCATATACTTCCTAGAATGGCTAACATACCGCCCCCAAAAAAGGAAAAACTCATGAAAGTATTAATGTTGGTGAACGTTATACTTGGAATACTTGTACTTCTCTTCAGTGGATTCACTGCTGCAGTAGGGATAGTTGAGCAGGCAACTCCATAGAATGCAACACTCACATCATGGAATAGGAATTTGATTACGGAGGATTGGTGATGACGACTAGAATCAAGGGTGATAAGAAAAACACCAATGATAAGGAACCAT
>JAEOST010000542.1 GCA_016840245.1 Candidatus Thorarchaeota archaeon | reverse complement strand
GTATTAGAAAATACCTTCCGAAAGAAGTTGAAGAAGAAAAGATCAACCAAGTGTTAGAGGCTGGAAGATGGGCACCATCAGCATCAAATAAACAACCTTGGCATTTCATTGTTGTAAGAAACCCTGATACAAGAAAGAAATTAGCAGAGCTACATAGCTATGGACGATTCATGGCTGAGTCACCAGTTGTTATTATTGTTCTAGGGGTTCCATCAAAGCATCCAAAATATCATCTTGCAGATCCTCATAATGCTGTGGAGAATATGATACTTCAAGCTTATTCTGTAGGTCTCTCCACTTGTTGGATAGGAGTACGGGATACAGATATTGAAGACGATTTCAAAGAGATTCTCGATGTACCAAAGGATCTGAGGGTTATCTGTTCGGTGTCAATGGGATATTCGGATCAGGATAGAGAGAGCACAAGATTCGATATGAAAGAGATTGTATCTTGGGAGCGATACGGAACAGGAAAATGATTCATTTCTCTCCCAGTACGAATGGAAAGAAAAGGACAGATTGCAGAATTCAATCTGTCCATTAATCTAAAGCTTCACCAAGTTCCAAGATTATAATGGAATTGCATGAAGTTTGGATGCACATCTAATCTCTGAATCCAGTCATACGACCAAGCATCTCTGAATCCTACAAGGAAGTAGACATCACCATCTGCATCTGCAATATTGATTGGATCCCAGCGCTTGATATTACCCCACTGTTTGTAACAGACCTCAAAATCTTCTCCATACCCAGGTTGAGGATTATTGGATAGAAAGTTACGGGAGTAGTAGGTTGTCACAGTACCTGTGCAACCTGAGATAATCTTGATGTCAACATTAGTTACTGAGGATATTATTTGTTTAGTGTAATGCCATGCTGTGAAGTCGTACCAGAAATCCATACCATTTGCAGGTGAGAAACCAGTTGGCCAATGATCTGAGCTCCACTGAAGACGATATGACACGTAGAAGTACGCTGTATTGGGCCAGTTAATATTGGCATCTACCTCAGTGACTCGCCACCAAGTATTGGAAGGTGATCCTAGATGACCCTCAATGACGTTGAAACGCTGAAATAGCGAGCCACCATCACCTTGGACATATGAGGAGGAACTCGTTAGTCTATATATCTGATACTGCGGAGTTTCTAGACCAAAGGGCACATAGCACCTCCATTGTCCATAGCCACCTACACTAGTTGGTGGTGCCGCTCCATTATACTGTCGTAGATGACCCTCCCCGTTGATTTCTGTTTCAACTTGTGGGTTCATCCTCCAAGTGGCGGGCCATGAAAAGAAATCATTCCCAGTTCCACCACCCATGACATATGTGAGACCATCCTCACCAGGACCAAATTTAGTAGGATACTGATCTCCATGGCGAGCACTGAATCCATGACAGATCTCATGAACAACACATTCCTTGTAGTGATCCCAACTATGAGCTCCAATCACCTCGTGATAATTGCCATTTTGATAACTCATGCCACGAGCTGCATTATATCCATAAAAAATTCCAAGACCTAAGTCAAATCCGTGATTTTCTCTCATTGTTCCTGCCATATCTTCGATACTGCTTGATTGAATGTTCACACCTTCTGAAACCCAATCATGACCGAGTGAAAGACAATCACCTAGACTTGCTCTAGTGATTTGAAGTGCTTCCCAATTGTCGATATTCCATGTCTGATCATATGGCCAATTATAATCACCAACATCATAGAATCTGAAGTCCAAACCAAACACACTTTCGAATGATGTTAGTGGTCCTGTATATGTCGGACTACCTATCCTTAATGGAAAGTCTACAGCTTCTTCACAGAAGGTAGCTGGATTATATGGAAAATACTCATCCTCTACGACAGCAGTAAGAATTCTTGGTATAGTTGGATGTTGATTTACAGTGAAGTCTCGAGTGAACGAGGCTTCTCGTGTCGCCCAGAAAGTGCCAAGATAATAGCTCTTAACTCGAGCTTTTGCGATTCTATAGCTCAGAGTTTGTACTGAGGCATCATAGTTGCTTCTTCGACCGTTAAGTGCCCAAATTCCTCTACTACTATCATAGAGAATCGGACCGAAATAGAAGTCATATGTCTTTGAGTAACCTGGAGATACTGTAGAACCTCCAGATACGCCATTACCATACTTTGCCCAAACACCCCTGTCAAAGCCCACATAGAGTTCAGATAACTCCTTTATTTGGAGATTCAAATATGGAGTGCCAGAGCCGGTTCCGTAATTCCTAACGGTGATTCTTGCATGAGCTTGATCACCTTTGTATAGAGAAGACCAAACTAGAGATACAGCAGTAGGTCTGATATCAGGATATACTCTAGGTGGCCGGTCTGGATCGTATGCTATCGTAAATTCACTGTCCAAACTCATATCAGTTTCATTCTCAAGGTTCTCGAACGGTGTGACTCTGACGGTTTGAGTCTTTGTCTTCATTCCAAAAGGAAATTCCACTGAATTCCAAGTAATGATCAAGTCATACCATTCACTTTCAAGAAATGGTGCTTTGACTGGAATTTCAAAGACGCATTCTTTAGATTCACCGTTTTCTATAGTGAACCAATCAGTCTCTATACCCTCAGACGCTTTCATCAGATAGGGTGTATCTTCAAAAACTCCATCGGATTTCATTTTCTCTACAATCTCATCAGGGATTACCAGTTTGCACTTCGCTGGAATTTCACTTTCCACATTACTTCTTAATTTCACATTAATAAATAATGTATCTAGAGTGAATGACCGTGTGCATTCATCCACTAAAATTTCACTTTGCGGTCCATTACCAAATGGATCTGTCTGAACCCCGATCACTAAAATTACGACAATAAAAGCAAGGATTCTAAATCTCCACTTTGATAAAATGGAATATGGTCTATTCTCATTCAATATCTATTACTCCTTTTCCCACATTAGAGTCCAAAAGGACGTGATTGAAATATAGTGACTCCTTGCATATATTAGTTACTAATCAAATGATTAATCAATTCCAGATTCAATCTGTTGATTCTGCATTATAATGATATGATTACTTCTTTAGATTTCTTTCCACTCATCTCTTGGAGTGAAATCTTCCCTATTCCAACTCTTTTGAGGGATTTCTCAGTTATCTGTTCTTTCGAAACAGTTTCGGGATCGTCTTCCAATTGTCTGATCATTGTGAGTAAAGCCAGTCGTTTTTCCTCTAAATCAGTAATAAAACTCACAGTACCGTTGAATTGAACCGTAGCGTAAAGATGGTCACATGACCCCTGAACATAGCCATAATCAGCTAGAGCTTGTCCCCAAATTCTATCGTTCTTTTGAAGGATGTCAATTTTCTTTCCTTCTTGCGCACAATGAAAGTATAAGCAGCTATTCTCAGAATCATATCCATGACTTAACGTTACAAGATAAGGTTCAGCACCATCACACATTGCTATTGTGACATATTTTGTCTGTAGAAGTATAGTCTCCATCTCAGCTTTATCGATAATTGCCTTCTCCTTTCTTCTGATGTCTCTCATAGTATCTAACTCACTTGTCATTAGGTAAAAGTCTGGTGCATATCTATTTCGATTGATTTTTTGCTAGGTCTTTTTCACAATAGACTATGATTAATTACATAGATGTCATCGATGCCTATGAGCGAATTTCTGCTTATGTGAATAAGACTCCTGTAATGACATCCAGGACATTGGACAGAATGACAGGATGCAATGTCTTCTTTAAATGTGAAAATATGCAAAGGGGAGGAGCTTTCAAATTCAGAGGTGCATTCAATGCAATATC
>JAEOST010000541.1 GCA_016840245.1 Candidatus Thorarchaeota archaeon | reverse complement strand
CCTCCTGCTCTGGATGCTTCAGGACGTTATCAACTGACTATCCCCGATTGGGATTTGAGCTGCCTATAAAATTCACTCATAGTTCTCAGTTGATACAGGAGCTATTCCAGAATAAGAAACTGCAAATACAGAGTACTGTTGACGACTTCTATGTCACCTATCACGATCCATGTCATCTCTCCAAGCATATGCACGTTTATGATGCTCCACGAAGTGTCTTGAATCAACTGTCTGGAACGTTTGTAGAGTTGGAGTTGAGTGGTGAACATTCTTGGTGCTGTGGAGCAGGAGGAGGATGCAAGTCTGCTTATCCCGAGTGGAGTATTGAAACAGCTAAAGTGAGAATTGAACACGCCAATCAGGTTGGAGCTAAGACTCTTGTCACTGCTTGTCCCTTCTGCGTTCGAAACTTACGTGATGCACTGGATGAATTCGAATCAAAGAACCTTCGAATAGTTGACATTGCAGAATTTGTAGATGAACTGACATCCTCTTACAAAATAATAACTTAACAATAATGATGATTTAAGCTAAACATGTTTTATACTGTATAGATTCCGTTGATAATATAAGGGGTTTTTTAAATCAATAGGGTGTTATAGAAAACAACGGATTTCGCGTAAAGGCAAGCGAGTTGCCTTTTAGGGGAGAGGTTTCAATGAAGAGAAACCCATATCATAAGTTAATAATTATTGTATCACTTTTTGTATTATGTAACCTATTTGCTGGATTACCTATGGTTGTAAATAGGGACGGAAATCCCTCAGTTGCGATATTTGATGAAACCACGTATATTGATTCATCAATTGACCAACCGACTGAGGTAACAGACTCCCAAAAGCCTGTTGAAGTGCCGGTTATGGCACCTCCAAATGAAGAAAATGAAGAGGCAAACGGGCGAATTGATGACGAATATATTGATAGCTACCTACCGGAAGACCCACCCGAAACAACTGACCGGAATTACACAATGACGACACCTGCATACACCTGGGATGATGCCTCAGATGGTCAAATACTATACTTGAGTAGTCACGATGGTGCCTATTACAGTCTACCCTGGCAATTCGAATTCTATGGCACAAATACCATCGATCTGTATGTTGGTTCAAATGGTATTCTCTCAGTCATTACAGAACCCATGGATGATTCCGGTTCTTTCCCATCAAGTGCATTTGAGGACACCTTCGCAATTGCACCTTTCTGGACCAACTTGGACCCAGCAGGTAACATCTATGTCAAGGAATTCTTCAATCCAGATCGAGTTGTCGTCCAGTATGACAACATCAACTACCATGGTGGAGATCTAGCCGGAACCTTCCAAGTTGTTATCTTTCCTTGGGGTGACATTGAATTTCGATATGATTGGTTACAAAACATGACCGACTATACATGCGGATTAAACTATGGTCTGGATACACGATTTTTCAACCTCTATGACTTTGTTAGTGATCCTGTTGACGACCTAGCGCTCCGATTTGAATATGCATCAAAGTACATCTATATGCCTGGTGCAGACTATACAAGTTCTAGTGATTACACAGCTAGTTGGTTAGCTCGCTCTGATGTGGCAATCGATAATTTCCATGTCTTTGTAGATATGACCTATAATAGTAGCACTACTTCTATGAGTATGCCACTCACTGGTTTCTCAGAGGGTTGGCATAATATCCAAGTGGATATGGAAACAGATGGTTCAAACTACACCTGGAATACTAATCTGCTTGTCGATTTTGGAGCACCAACTGTCACCATTGAATATCCATTGAATGATACAACACTAACAGATGCCAAGGTTAACTGGACGTATTTTGAGGATTATGACCATGATCATACAGAAGTCCTTGTAAACGGAGTATATTACGGAACTCCTAATCAATGGATAGAGGAGATGTACGTTCTTCTCGATGATGATACTTGGTACAATATCACAGTGGTTGTCTATGATAGAGCTGGTAACTATGGAACTGACAACGTCACGATATACTATGACAGAACACCACATCTCACAGGCTTCATAGGAACACATGGAGAATCCGGACTCTACGAAATTCTTAATCTTTATCAAATGCAGGGTCATCTTGCTCTATACATTGAGGATAGACTGGATGAAGCTAGACTCAGCTACTATGATGTACTCTTTGCAGGTTTTGGCTCAAAACCATGGAATCCCGCTGAACGGTCTGCTGTAGAAGCCTATCTAACGGGTGGAGGTATTCTTGTTACAACCTGTCAAGATGATATTACTGAGGAATATGACTCGGATCTGAGAGCCATTTTAGAATCGTATGGAATCTCATTCACACATGAGAACGACTTTTTTGCTGAAACTACAACAAACTTTGATTCTACACATCCACTTATGACTGGTGTATCTAGTATCTACTTCGAATCAATGGATAGCACATTCGAACTATCAATTCCAGCTCTTGACTTATTGGCTAAAGAAGATGGATCAACAATCTTTGGGGCAGTTGTAGATTTAGCTGACACGAAAATTCTTGCTTTGCCCGTTAATTATGAAATATTGATGATGCAAGCGGATAACCAGCTTATCTATGAAAACATCCTGAACTACTGGCTCACAACTCCAGCTCATGACCTGCGAGCGTATGTTGACGCACCTGCTGGTATTGGGAGAAACCAACTTGTTGACATAGATGTATATGTCTTCAATCAAGGAGCAAACACAGAAACAGGTTTCACATTGGAACTGTGGATTGATACTGTATTGAATACCAGTATGTTTGTAGGCTCATTAGCATCTGGTGAATATGCATTGTTATCTGTTCCGATAGAGATCACTCAAACTGGAACTGTGAATATCACAGGTTATGTTACTTCAGTTGCGAGTGAGAGTAGCCTGACAAACAACAAACATACAAGGATTTTGACTATTTACGAGTTCGTGATAGATAGTCCCAGTGACAGTGAGATGATTCGGGGTGGCCTTGTGTGGGTAAACTATACCTGTGCAGATTGGGATGACCTTGAGAGTCTCACAGGATACTTGAATGATGTGGAGGTCATTGAGATCACTGTACTAGAAGCATCGCCATATT
>JAEOST010000540.1 GCA_016840245.1 Candidatus Thorarchaeota archaeon | reverse complement strand
ATTTCTATCGTGGCGTAATCCACGAATTGGAGTCACGCGGAATTGAAATGTTTGCACCCCAGTTTCTTGGTCCTGCTGAACCTGATGTGATTTACAGCCGAGATGTGGAACATGTACGAAAATGTGATGTCCTAATAGCAGAAGTATCCAGTCCCTCCTTAGGCGTTGGAATGGAGATTATGCTTGCTATCGAACTGAAAACACCTGCAATTCTATTCTACAAATCTGATTCACCACCCCTCTCAAAGATGGTGCGTGGTGCAGATGGGATTGCTCTCTTCACGTATGAGAACTTGGCTGATGTTGTGGAAATTCTACGTCATCTTGATATGGAGCATCTTGGTATTCGGAAGTGTTCCTCATGCGAATCTCACGTGAGTGAGATATCTGATAATGTAATGCGTTGTATTGTGTGTGGAACAGAATAGAAGGTGTATTTGATGACAGAGGAACCGCCTCAGGAGACTACAAACCGAAGTCGCGTGGTTCCTCTTCTTGTTCTCTCGATCACTATGGTGTCCAGCGCTAGTCCGCTAATAGTATCCAGTAACTCTCCTGCATTGGTGATTGTATTTTGGCGCACCCTCTATGGTGCAATCATTATGGCCACAGTCGGTGTTGCAAAGGGAGATTGGCATGCATACAGGGATCCGCATGTCAAGGACAATTGGTATTGGCTTGTGGGAATTGGTCTTGTATTGTCTTTCCATTTTTCAACTTGGTTTCAGAGTTTGACCATGACAACTATTGCTGCAAGTGTGGTTTTGGTAAATACGTCTCCAATGTTTACAGCAATCTTCTCTATTGCACTACTAGGTGAATCTATCCGTCGAAGAACCTCAGTTGGTATTCTCATCGCATGTGCAGGTGCCTTTGTGTTAGCTTTTACTGATATTGGTCAGGCTGTAGAGAGTTCAATTTCCAATCCCTTGCTTGGAGACCTTCTAGCTCTCATAAGTGCAGTATTCCTTGCAATCTATTTTATAGGTGGCCAGCGATATGCACGAGGAATTCCTAATTCTGTTTACACATCAATTGTGTATCTAAGTGCAGCTGGCTTCACTCTTGCACAATGTATCATCTTGAATGTTGAATTCCTGATTTTCGAACCGTATGAAGTAGCCATATTCCTGGCTCTTGCGATATTTCCTACTGCACTTGGGCACTCAGTTAACAACTATCTGTTGACATTAGTCCCTGCGTATGTTATTTCATCTGCTGTTCTTGGAGAACCTATTGGAGCAACATTGCTAGCCATTGTCTTCATCGGTCCCGAACAAATACCAACTCCATTGGCTTTTATTGGATTTATTATCATTCTATTCGGTATCGGTATAGTTCTTGCAGACCTAGCTGCTAAGGAACGAGAGAAAGCGTCAACCCTTGATGACTCCGATGGGACGTAGTCTTACAGCCTTCGTTGCGATACCAACTGCATCAGACACGCGCACAACCTCATCAACATCTTTGTATGCACCTGGGGCTTCCTCGGCAATGACAATAGCCTTTGCAGACTTTACAATAATTCCCTCACTTGCAAGTCTTGATTGAATCTCTTTTCCAAAGAACTGCTTCTTTGCCCGAGTACGACTCATGAAACGTCCGGCTCCGTGAGCTGTAGAGCCAAAAGTGAGCTCCATTCCTTTCTGATTGCCGACCAGTATATACGAAGCGGTACCCATTGTACCTGGTATCAGGACTGGTTGCCCGATGCTACTGTAAGCAGCTGGCGTTTCAGGATGTCCTGGTGGGAATGCACGAGTCGCACCTTTTCTATGCACAACAACTTTTGTCTTCTTGCCATCAATGTCATGCTCCTCTACCTTGCCCATATTATGCGCAACATCATAGACCAAGTTCATCTCAAGGTCTTCTGGAGACTGTTTCAAGACCTTTGAAAATGCCTCCCTAGTCCAGTGCATCATTGCTTGACGGTTAGCCCATGCATAATTAGCTGCTGCGCTCATTGCACCAAGATAACCTTGACCCTCCGGGGACGTGATGGGCGCACAACATAGTTCTCTATCTGGTACTACAATGTTGTACTTTCTCATCGCTTGCGTCATAATTTTGATAGAGTCACTGCAGACTTGGTGACCTAGACCTCGTGAACCACTATGGATCATCACGGTGACTTGGCCCTTCCTTGTGATTCCCATTGCTTTAGCCGCGGCTTCATCGTAGATATCATCAACGATTTGGATCTCAAGGAAGTGATTTCCTGAACCAAGTGTTCCTACTTGCTTCAGACCACGACTCTTTGCTTGGGATGAAACTTTTGAAGGGTCCGCAATATCTAGTTTGCCACCTGCTTCCTGATGTTCGAGGTCTTTTTCCCAACCTAATCCATTCTCAACCGCCCATTCTGAACCGCCCTCTAGAACTTCATCAACACCATTATGGCCATGTAGTTGAATTTTGCCAGAACGCCCAACTCCCGTTGGAACATCATCGAATAGGCGATCAATTAGTTGTCTTACATGCGGTCTTACATCTCCCTCATCCAGATTTGTGGTGAGGACCCTCACACCACAGTTGATATCATAACCAACTCCACCTGGTGAAATAACACCGGACTCGTAATCTGTTGCAGCAACGCCACCTATCGGAAATCCATATCCCTGATGCCCATCTGGAAGAATTATACTATGCCCATAAATCCCAGGAAGACACGCTGCGTTCGTTCCTTGAATGAACGTTTTATCCTGATGCATCTTCTTTACAAGTTTATCAGATGCGAAAATTCTGACAGGAACTCTCATGCATTCCTGAGTACCCTTTGGAATTTCGTGTATGTTTTCAGCAACTTTGTTGACCTGCATGTGCAACGACTCCTGAACGAATTTCACTGTTCAGACTATAAGCGTTGTGAACTGTCCTCGTCCACTATTCTTTATTAGTGCTGATATCGGTTGGACTAGTGGGTCTATGACCACACATGAAATGGAGGTCGATGTACTAAGTGCCTGAATTGCGTCTTACTGCAATGGTAACAAGTCACGGCTGAAGTTGCAAAGTCAAACAGGATGAACTTACTCGACTTCTCCAATCTGCTGAACTTCTCCCCATTGAGTCTACTTGTGGGGGCGATGTTGGTGATGATGCTGTGGTCCGTGTTGTTAGCGATGAAATTGCTATCATCGAGAATGTCGACGTGTTTACACCTATCCATGATGACCCATACATACAAGGCGAGATTGTAGCATGCAATGCAAGTAACGATGTCTTCGCCATGGGTGCAACCAAACTGCTCTCACTTCAGGCTTTCCTGGGTTATCCGAAAGAACTTCCCGACGAAATTGTTGTTGGAGTTCTAAAGGGTATGACTGACTTCATGAAGCGGTTGGACTCAACAGTAAGCGGGGGTCAAACAATTAGGAATCCGACTCCTGTCTTTGGTGGGGTATGTCTTGGAATTGCACATCCGGATGAAGTTGTTTACTCATCTGGCGCCAAACCTGGTGATGTTGCTGTTCTGACAAAACCCCTTGGAATCCAGCCAGCGATGCGTTCATACAGGGATGCCAAGGATGAGAAGCGCGATGCGCTCCTTGCTGAGTTCCAAGAGTCTGAACTCCACAAGATGCAGGATATTGCTGTTAACATCATGACGCAGAGCAATCTTGAGGTTGCTCAAGCTATGCGTGATGTTGGAGTCAATGCTGCTACTGATATTACGGGATTTGGTCTTCTGGGACATGCTGAGAATAT
>JAEOST010000539.1 GCA_016840245.1 Candidatus Thorarchaeota archaeon | reverse complement strand
TTAAGCAGGGACCTACTAAACAAGCTACGGACGCTTTAAGCTCAATAATTGTGGACACAACTCGAAGAGCTGGTTTTACCGCGGCGGCTGGCACCAGCCTTGCCCTCTCCTTTCTAGCGCACCTAACTACGGTTGCGCCACAGATGGAATTATCTCCCATCACTCGGCTTGGCCCACTCACGCTTTCGCGCATTGGTGAGGTTTCGTAACTGCTGCGCCCCGTGGGGCTAGGGACCTTGTCTCAGTTCCCTTCTGGGGGCCACGACTTACATCGCCCCTAGCGGTCACAAGCTTGAGAAGAAATTACCTCCCCAACAACTATGATCGCACGCCGACCCATCCTGTGACGAATATCCAACATACCTAGGATACCCATTTCAAAGCAATATCATTTCCAGAACATTGCAAATATCCCGAATTAACGCCAGTTTCCCGGCGGTGTTCGGGTCCACAGGGTAGGTTATCGACGGGTTACTCAGCCGTTCGCTGCTCCTCCGGATGCGGAGGCGCTCAACTTGCATGTCTTAGCCCCAAGCCGATAGCAGTGTCCTCTAGCAGGATCAACTAGAGTTGATCATTGTACACCTTAGCAAGGTTTGTACATACTAAATAACACACATGAACTTGATTAAGTGAAGTAGTAGGATGGATGGTTGGCAGGGTTTTCTACTTACCCTGTTTGGCATATAATATATCCCATCTTTCACACTGTTGAGCATATCTTATACGTAAGGTTTACTCGTACCTGTGGCACAAGTCTTTCTCACGCACGCATCTTGTATTCACATCTGGAAGCCATAATCGTCATCGTACGTAGTTAGCCTACGGTCTCAGGCATGGCACCGATTGATGCGAAGCAAAAGGTTCTCGGAGGAATTCGAATAAAAAGCTTTCCAAGGGGCTCCTGAATGCTCAATTATACATTTATGGAAATAAAAAAGCGTAAAAGAATACAACTTACTGAGGTCACCAACCTTAACAGTCTACATTGGAGATTGGATACACATGTCCAATAAGAGTCGTAGTGAGAGGTTTGTAGGAGTGCTTATCATTAATCAGGCTTTAGCTATGCTACTTACAGCTCTTGTGTCCCAGCCAATCATATTGGAGGTTAGTGACTCAATCTCTGTCTCATCCTTTTGGCTTCCGAATATTGATGGTCTCGCCTATGTTCTTGGAACAGGTTACTTTCTTGTCTTCTATATTATAGCCATTGGATTTGGACTGCTTGTTATCTTCACTAGGCTGAATCCTTATCATCAAGACTTCAAGATCTATGCATATTGGAACTTATTTGCGAGCTTGGTACATTTCATAGGTTCGTTACAGATTTTTAATCTAAGTCAAGCCCAACTCGCTCCTGTATCTTCTTTTGTAGTGCTCTTCATTAGCCTGACACTAATTATATACATCGAGAGTGGGTGGAGTTCCAAGGGAGGGATTGATAATAACAGGGGGTTTCTGAATACTTAATTCGGTATTTATGGAAATAGAATAGTAGTCTAATTTGGGTTAGTGTGGTTATTGAAGATTTTCTTCAGATTCACGGTAATTTTGATGGGTTATTATCACTGATTCTGCGAAAGCTGGGTTCATTCCAGCAAGATAGTCTAAGAACTGAGTTCGCTCTGTTCCGACTAGTCCTCTGTTTTCGATGAAGTTCATTATCTCAAATACAAGATACTCTTGAATATCAACTTCATCACCATCGAGGTATGCTCCTCTCATGTACTCATCTTGTTCAATCAGTTGTTCGAGAATGTCGACAATGTGACCAAGCGGGTCCCGCTGATCCTTCCAAAAGATGTACCCTCTTGATGTTATGTAGATATCAACAGGGCCATAGAGTGCAAATACAATCACAAAGGATAAGATTGCCACAGGGATTGAATACGCTTCACTGTAGAACATTGGAGTGAGAAGCAATAGAGGGAAAACTAACCCATGGCTGATACCTCTCATGATTTTTGAACGTACTACGAATCTGAACCATTCTGCTCGTAAGGTGTCTAGTTCCTCCAGATGCTCCTCTGCAAGAACCTCATAATTGTCGTCATCAGGATAGAGTAACGGAAGATACTCAGCCTTCTTCTTTGGCTCTCTTGACTTGTTGTCTTCGTTCATACCAAGTCCAAGGAGAATGAAGATTGGAATAGCTGCAAGTGCGATAATAGCAATATTTTCGATAAGAGCCATCCCCAATCACCTACTATTGACTAACGAAGGGAATAGACTACATATTAGGACTGTGGATGGGTTGTACCAGCATCCTACGGCACTAGTGATTGTTCATGTATAACAGATATTAGAATAGACACACGCAGTGTCGCTGCCGGAACCTCACCATAAGTACCTACGTACCGAAACGCCCAGACATGTGTTCCAACCGTTGTGATGCTACTTGAACTCTCGGCACTCAGCGTTCGATTATAGCTGATGAAACGGTGCATATTGCCAAACAATGTATCAAGCTGCGTGGAGTTCAAGCTTTGAAATTCATTGATATCCATCCATTGCAGACCGTGCTTCATGTTGAGCATGTCTCTGCAATCACCCCAGTCCAGTACGGTTACTTGAATCGCATTCATATTCATCATACCATCCGGAGGTGGATCGATCTCAACTTCACTGAATTGCCACGCACCAATCTGGATATTCTCACCACCAGCAGGACTCTGATAGAGGACCACTCTTCTAGTTGATGCCTCTATGCTAGACAGAATACCACCAATCAAAGATGACACAATAGGCATTACAAAGATTATGAAGATAATCACAAGGCAGGCCTTGCCAACTATCCCCCAATTTCTCTTATTCTCCACCATATTCGTTCTACCACACGTGTACAGTCAGGTAGCTATTGCTGAATGAAACGAGATTAAGTTTGTGCATGTTGTGGGATTGGATTTGCTTCATTTCAAAATAATAATAGGTTGGTTACCAACCTCAAGGGTAACCTCATGCAATCTTCAATTGACCTCCTCATTGGTACTGGTATTGGACTCTTTACAGCCTTCTTATGGGGAATCTCAACTAACATCTACAAATCCCAGACTGATGAGGCTAGGCCTCTGGTAATCTCATCACTCAAGTCATGGGTAGCA
>JAEOST010000056.1 GCA_016840245.1 Candidatus Thorarchaeota archaeon | reverse complement strand
CTAGTGGTTATGACGTCGCCTTCACAAACGGGATTCTGATGAATTCTGTGGAAAACGGCGAAGGTCGCGTGACTCTGTGTATCTCAAAGACACAGGGCGCGAATTCGATCCACGCCCGGCCCACCAAATCAAATGGGGCAATATGATATGCCAAAACAAATCCATGATGTCGATAAGTTCCTGGAGATGAGTGAGGACGCAGTGGAGTGCCGAGTTAAGAGAGACGCTGACCAGGTGAAACTCAAACTCCGTACCCAGAGGTACCTATACACACTGATCGTAGAGCCCCAACAGGCTGAAACCATTATTCAGCAGATTAAGTGTCAGGTTGTAGAAGCACGACCAGAACCAGGTGAAATCTAGATTTCAGCTTGTTCGTTCTTCTCGGGCACATGTGCCCGTCTACCTTTCTTTTCTAGTTTTTCAGCTAGCTTATCACAAGACTCTGATTCGCCGTGGACAACATAGAATTCTGGTTCACCAGGTATCTTCATCAACAAGTCCATCAGGCCTTTCGAGTCAGAGTGACTGCTTAAGTGGTGATATCGAAGATTAGCAGTAACGTCGAATACACGACCACCAATAGTTACCTTCTTCTTGGCAAGCAGTTCAGCACCAGGTGTTCCGGGTACTTGATAACTGACAAGAATAATGGCATTCCTATCATCGTCATAGAGTTTCTTGAAATAGAGATGCGATGCACCACCTTTCAGCATACCAGCTGGGGAGATAATGATTCCAGGTTTTCGAATTGCTTTCATACGATCGTCATTGTCCCTGATGGTTCGAGCACGACCTACAGCCCTCTCAAAGGATTGCGGACTGGCAATGTATCTTGGGTGTTTTACTACTATATCATTGACAGCACGTGCCATGCCATCAACGTAAATCGGGTATTTCTGTGGAATACCATGTGACTCAAGAATACACATGATCTCTTGACTACGGCCGACTGCAAAAGAAGGAATGAGAACGATACCCTTGTTCTCAACAGTCTCAATAACAGACTGTACAAGTTCTTCCTCAATCTTCTCACGGTCCGGATTTACTCTTCGGGCATACGTACTCTCGGTTACAACAACATCATGTTTGGGGAGGTTCTTTCTGACCCCAGCATGTAGTCGTGACTCACTAGCGTTGAAGTCTCCTGTAAACAAGACTCGTTTCCCGTTTACTCTCAGAGACACCATTGCGCTACCAGGGATATGACCAGCATTGAACAATGTTAGTTCATAATGGTGACCAAGAGGAACCGTCTCCTCATAGGCAGTGGCTTGACATTGGCGTTTGACTAGTGCAATGTCTATTCTTGTAAAAGGAACACGGCCTCCTGAGATTTTGTACATATCCCGTATTAGAAGTGTCATAAGATCACGAGTGGCTGGAGTACAGAATAGAGAGATTGCAGACGAATCAGAAAGGATGCTTGGAACGCCACATGAGTGGTCTAAATGAGCATGCGTAACAGCGACACCTTGGAGGTTTTCTGTTGGTACTGGATCGGGAAATGAAGGAGGGTTAGTGAATTTGGTACCATAATCGATAAGGAAACTCTCGTCCTTCTGCTCTAGAAAGAACGCGGATTTTCCTATTTCTCGACACGATCCAAGAAAGGTTAGTTGTGCCATTAAGTTATACTTCCTACTTCTAGCACTCGTGAATCCGACAAAAAGGTTTCTAACTTGGACAGTACTGGATATATATCAAAGGATTGTCTAAAGTACTATCATGAGGCCCATTTGAGGTTATATCGCACCGTCACTTCTAGCTCTTGACTCTCATGCAGGAACCGAACATCAATCTTGGTGTCTAGGTTTCGTGTAACGGTTGCGAATTGTACCCTACTCTGAAATGAGTAGATAAAAAACGAAATCTATATCAGACGGGGACCACGTCGTATCGTACCAACTAGCTACGGCTGGCGGAGAGACTTCGGGTTGACGGAGGAGAAGACTGACAGCAAACCAGCGACAACGGATTCGGTGATTCTCGTTGGCAGTAAGAACGTAATGAGCTATGTTCTTGCCTGCGTGACCCTATTCAACAAGGGTTCTGATGAAGTAGTCATCAAGGCAAGAGGGCGACTAATCAGTCGAGCTGTCGATGTTGCAGAGATCACACGCCACAGGTTCATCACTGACTTAACGGTCACGAAAATAGAGATCGGAACCACGACTGTTCAAACAGACAAAGGTAGCGATCTGAATGTCTCAACAATTGATATCACCCTTTCGCGGTGATATGAGGGAAATGTCACCCTACATCACCTGAAGCCAAAACCAAGCTGGAGCTTTGGTGTTTGGCGAGGAATGAAGGATGAAAATCCCAGTGTGTAACTTCGACATTGAATCAAACATGTTATGTCCTAATTGTCAAGAGCGACTGGACAACGGTGATATCACAAAATTTGACATCGACTTCAGCAAATGGGCACTTGAAGTTGGAAAACAATACCCGGCGTTGGTGGATTTACATATCCTTCGTGCAATTAAGGTCGGTAGTCGATTAATCTTAATTGTTAAGAAACGTCAGAAGAATCTACTTCTCTCCGAGGAAGACTTTCTTGAAGAGCTAAAGTCAGAATTCGGAGATGTAATGGTCTTTGAGAAGCCCCTCAAGCTCCGAAGTGTAGTGAGAAGTTTGATTGCTCCTGCAATTGAGGTAGGAGTCAACAGTCTGTATCTTCCTACAGGTGCAAAGGAAAGCATAGTGATGCTACGAGATGATGATAAAGACCGGATTACCTTCACTTTGGAAGAACTACGTGGAATTGTCAGCGGAGTAATGGGTGAATCAGTCCTCTTTGAGTTTCAAGGAGAACGCGTAAAGAAGGAAGAAGAGTCCACACAAGATACCGAGTTTGATGAGCGAATGCGTGAAATAGGCGAGAGACCCAGACGTATAAGATAATTGAACTAAACACGACTTAGTGGATGATTCCGCATAATCTCACGGAGTACTATTGTAGCATAAGATCCCTTTCTCAATTTGAATCGTAGAACAAGTGATTCAGCATCACACTCAATGGTTAGTTCCTTCGCTCGTATAGATGCAAGATGCAAACCACCGGGAGAGTTCTGTGCACGACTCTTTGGAAACCTGAAGGCAGAGAGTGCAACACCTTCTTCCTTTAGCACATCCATTAGCATTTCGGTCTGTTTTGACGGGGGAATCTTTGTGGAGTATCCTGGCACTGGGCAAGCAACACCAAACTCCTCTGCACTAACAAGCTGTTCACTCTCGTCAAGGTTACGTTCGGTTACCAATTGCCAAGAATCACGACCAGCATGTGGCTCATCAAGTTGAATGAGGAAATCACCCGGATTCGGTCGATCTATTGGAATAGAAGATTCAACTCTCTTACTCAATAAGCGGTTGAACAGAAATGACTGATATGAGTGAATGAAAAATGTTTGAATTCGTGGTTCAATCCTGGCAAAGGCATGTTCGTATTCACCAGGGTTACTGATAAGATACTTGATCACAACTCGTTCATGACGCATATCTTGTGGAAACGCATCTAGGATTTTCTCAGTTGGGTGTAACTCGTCCTGAAGTTTTTGTCGTGCTTCGGTAAGTTCGTCTGATTCGTACTCATTTGTGAGTGCGAGCATTGCTCGAGCAGCCTCTTCATAATCACGCATAACCAATGATTTCCCAACAAGGAAATTGGAGGGTCTTGTAATGCCAAATCTCTGAACTCCAAAATAATTCAGCAAGTGATGTTCTCCAAGGGTCCTAGCAGAATCTAGTGCATCTTGGCATGTCACATCCATATCTTCCAGTCTTATTGTGAATCGGTTCCCCCATAGTTCACCGATTTGCAGTGATTTACGCGCATACTGAAGATCACCAATCATAATATTTGTGAGCCGCATTTCATCGAAATATCTCAATGCTCCTGAAGGAACTGACATTCTCTGAGCAGTCACTGCTCGTTTATCTTTTAGACCTGCATAATTTACCAAGTGGTGTGGTATCTTCAACTCTGCAGCCAAAATGGTTGCGACATCCATGGTAGTGAGACCCATCTTTTGGACTGTGAAATGAATGTGTTTCCTACGGTCTCCATCCACAGCATAGTCTGTATCTTCCTTCCATGGTCGGATAGATAGGGTTTCCTGGGTAGGAGTGATTTCTTCAACAATGAAGCCTTCATACTGTTTTTTTATTCGTCCGCCTGTTCCTGAAATATCTGTGGAGTAAAACTCCATACCCATTGACACTTCGAGAGGATGGCTTCTTTCCAATTCAGCCGCCTCATAGAAGCTTCAGTTCTCCAGTGACCTTGTCAATATCTTCAGCCTTCCCAGGACCAATGCCGATAACAGTCATTGTCCCTGGAGTGAGTTCAGTCATTCCGGCATCTCTAATCAGAGACTGACTTAGACCTAGATTAATTGCTTCTCGACGAAGCTGTATGAGCTCCTCCTCGGATGTGACCTTTACAACAACCTTCTTCTGACCCTCTCTGAACCAAGCCTTCCAAATAGCTTGTTCAGTGATCCTCGCCCGTTCTGATGCAGAAACTGCTCCATGCGCTACCTGGACCGCAAGTTTCCCCTTTGTCATTCCAAGATCGGTCCTCACTGCAATTACCTGTTTATACTTGAATTGTCGAGTAAGCATCAATCTCACATCACCGAGGGGCCTGACATCAGATGAGAGGTGAATGATAAAAAGGGTGTTATGTGCTCTAGAATATGAGGTGAACGACCTGAATCATGATGCTGCAGTAATTGGTGCAGGACCTGCAGGTTTACTTGCAGCTGCAGAGTTAGCAGCAGATGGACATAGGGTTGTTGTACTTGAAGAGCATTCCACTATTGGAGAACCAGACCACTGTGCAGGTCTCTTGAGTCTATCCGGTCTGCAATCCATCGGTCTTAGGCCACCAAAGGATGTGATTCAGAACCATGTTTCAGGCGCCCGAATACATTCACCATCCGGTCATTCCCTCTTCATTGAGCGTGACCGTAGAGAAGCCTTTGTTGTCAACAGGAGCCTGTTCGATCAGTGGTTATCACAGAGAGCGGAGGACTACGGAGTAGAGGTAGCAACAGACTGCAAGGTCACTGATGTGTTACGTGAGTCTGGAGAAGTCAATGGAGTAATCACTAAAGAACCAGATGGCACTCATCAGAGGTCTGCAAGAATCATAATCAATGCCGAGGGCTCGCGATGTCAAATCTCAAGGATGGTAGGTCTGCCAGTGGTAAGTAGGAAGAACAAGTATCCTGCATATCAATATGAGATGACTGGAGTGGATATAGAGGAAGATATTGTGGAGATGTTCTATGGACGGCAGATTGCACCTGGCTTCTTTGCGTGGATCATTCCGTTAGGAGATCGCAAAGTCAGAGTTGGACTAGCCGCCCGTAATCGAACAATGGATAGACTAAGAGCATGTGTCAAGTATCATCCAATAATGAGCAAAAGACTGGAGGGTGCGTCTATAGTACGTGGTTTTGGTGGCACTGTACTGAGTGGCCTACCAGTAAAGAGAACATCCTCAAGACGATTGATGGTAGTGGGAGATGCAGCAGGGCACGTCAAGGCAACGACGGGTGGGGGAGTTGTCATTGGAGGAACTGCAGCTAGATTGGCGGGCAGGGTGGCTTCGTCTGAATTGAATGATAGGTCTACTGCAACGATTGATTGCACTCGGTATGAACGTGTCTGGCGTTCCAGATTGATGAGTGAGTTCCGGGCAATGCATCTCGCACAAAGAGCACTATCGATGTTGTCGGATCGTGGACTGGATATGTTAGTCAAAGGAGCGGATCATATGGGGCTTCTTGACGTGATTAGAAGCGAGGGTGATATGGACATGCAGAAACGTGTAATCATTCGTCTGCTAAGTGACCCTCGGATGATTGGACTAGGTCTTAGTGTATCCAGATACATTAATCCAGTCATGTGACAGACTTTATGAACTAAAACAAAAACCTGAACGAAGAGGACAGATAGAATGACCAATTCATCAAAGACCAGTATCGTTGATACAGCAAGGATGTTACTGAAAGCATATCCTCTCTGTGATACCTGTCTTGGTCGACAGTTTGCGTGGTTGAGCACTGATACCACAAACAGAGACCGTGGAAGTTCAATCAAATCAGTCCTGTGCATGATGGCTGATGAAGCGATAAAGTCAGATAACAAGGAAGAGGGAAAGGAGATTGTTGAAATTCTTGCAGGAAATGGAATGTTTGGACCTGCACAGACAATAGCAGACAGACTCAAGATGGAACATAAAGATGTTACATCCTGCCACCTATGCTCAGTGGAAACAGGGGATATATTCAGTCAAATCCCTGATGTGGCAACCCGTATTGTGGAGGCTGTAGAAGGTGTAGAATTCAGCACGTTTCTGATTGGGTGTAATCCAATTCCAGTATTGGTGGATAGAGAAGATGAACTCAGGGGAGCCTTCGGTCTTCTTCACGGGGAGACTCTCAAATCGGACTATAATCGAGAACTCGGAAAATATCTTGCGGACCTCTTAGAACGACCAGTTGACTTTGACCGTCCTGACCTTGTAGTGATTTACGATATGCAAGAGAATAGTATCAAACTCCAAATCAACCCAATCTTTGTATATGGCCGGTATCGAAAACTGGTCAGAGGCATTCCTCAAAGTCGTTGGGATTGCAGTGATTGCAAGGGAAAGGGTTGTGATGAATGCAATCAGACAGGTCGAAGATATCCAGATTCAATCTCTGAATATGTTGGTATTCCAGCTCAGAGAGCGTCTGAAGG
>JAEOST010000538.1 GCA_016840245.1 Candidatus Thorarchaeota archaeon | reverse complement strand
ATGAACGCCATCTCTACTTCTATCCATGTCCCAGCGTCCAAACTGTAATTGCAGAGGACAGCATCGACTCCAGAGATGTCAGTCACTGAGGCTTCAATTGTAATAGTTTCAGCATCATGATTGATACCAGTCAAAGTCGGTCCAAGATTATCCACAGTGAACACGGTGTCACTTCTATCCTGACCTAGTAGGTCACCATCACTAGCACGAACACGGATAAGGTACTCAACGCCATCGTCAACGAATGAGGTGTCCCAGTCTACAGAAGTATCATTCAAACCTGTTGCTATCGCATACCAGCTTCCACCATTGTCATCGCTGTAATGTACATCATAGGTCATGAAGTCTGCATTCCCATCCAGCGCAGTCCATGTGATTTGATGCTGTCCAATCAAGGTCTCTCCACCATTCGGGCTATCAACATGAACCTCAGGTGCTCGATTCTCCCCGAGCCAAGAGAGCATATTGAGCCAGAAACGTAGGTTGTCACCCTCATAGAGATTCGGAGTACCATCACCATCACCATCGTAGCTGTATCTCAATGACACATACTCTGCACTTACTGCTAGTCGTCCATGCGTAAATTCCTGAGCTGTGATGATATGGACATTGTTTGCCTCAGTCCCATTATCCCACGACACCCAACCATCAGCAGATGTTGTGACAAGCGGTGTTGAGCCCCCAATGGAGTTCAAGCCTGTTGATGCAGAGAATTCCAGACTCGTGACACCATCCATAATTGGATGGTCGCTGAAGTGACTCTCATTGAGTCTTGTTAGCATGGACATATAGTTTTCAAGATATTGACCCGATGTATCAAGGTCAATTCCATATTCATTCGCAATTGCTGAGATCTGTTCTCCATATTGATCATAGCACCCAAGGAGCAGTAGTCCACCTCCAGCACTCACAAAGTCTAAGATTGACTGAATCTCAGTAGGATTGTAATTTACACTCCCGTCTTGAACTACTAAGATGTCCTTGTCCTCAAAATACTCAGGATCGAAAGTAGCCATCCTGTAGATGGTAAATCCATTCTCGATAAATAGCTTAGCAGTACCTAGATAAGAAATTCCTAGTGTTAAATGAGGGCTGTGTGACTCGTCCCAGACAACTGACACCTCTTCAAGACCTGCTGCGGTGAGCCACCGGATACAGTTTATGATGAATAATCCGTTTTCTTCATCATAGAAGTTGATTGAGAGGTCACCATCAGCATCATTATCAGTGAGTATGTTCGTGTCGGGAAATACAATGATTCGACCATCACCAACTGTGGCAGCAGCACTCAATGGAGTCTGATTTGCAATTCCCCCACCTTCAAAATTCGCTGTGCCATCACTGTCTGTTACAATCAGTGGAACAGCATTATCTGGCATCTCAATGAAACCAGTTGCTCCATAGAATTCTATAATATCTACCATCCAAGTAGTCGAGTGGTGGATGATGTTTTCTCCTGTACAATTAAACTGATTCACACTGGCTAGATAGTCGTCAGAGTCTGAAATCCCATCATAATACCGTTCAAAACCGAACCTCTCAATGACTGGGTCGAGCTCGTCGCCAAATTGTACCCAATCACTTGCAGCAAAGAGACCACCACCTTGTGTGACAAAATCCTCAATCACGTCCACCTCTGCAGTTGAGTAAGTAATTGTTGACATACTGAGAATAAGTACATCAGCTGCGAGGAGATAGTCTGCATCGAAATTGGTCATTGCAGAACAAGCGTATCCTTCAGCCATGAGATTGGCCACAAACGTCTGATAGCCAGGGGTCAGTGTGTAAACTGGACCATGTGATTGGTCGAAGACTATGTGACGATGAAGTCTGAGGGTGTTTGATAGTATCATCTGGCAATTTGGTTCGGTTTCATGGAAGTCGAAACCTAATAGAATTACATGGCCGCGTCCCACAATCTTGTGAGCAACAAAGCCGTAAGTACCATCATCCACCAAAACATCTGCATCTGTCGCATTGAACAAGACTGATCCGTCAGGGGAGTCCCAGGTCGAAACGACTCCCTGAGTGAGTGGACTTGTTGCATTGACATTAAAGACAGTATAGCTAGGTGCTGCTGTAACAGGTTCAACACTCATTAGACCTGTGGCGTTATAGATTCTCATCGTTGGACCCAGAACATATCCTATACAGTCCATCGCGACTACTATACCACCTGCAGCGACCCAGTCATTTAGTAGTCCAGACCAGACATCAGCAATATCAGATATGTTCTCTAGAGTGAGCCATTGTTGCTCAGGAATGAGAAGGATATCATGATCCCATAGTTTTGTCTGCAACTCCCTGTAATCAGTCAGGTTCTCATAGTTGAAAGGATGATTGTACACAGCCTCGATTGATTCCATTGTGTTCTTATATTCACCATTGGGATCATCTGTATTGTCAGAAAATTCGTTGTAAACAAGTAGAGATACAGGTGACCTATGGTGAGGTAACTCCGACACGTCTGTTGCTGGAAGACTCTCTGTATTCTGAACTGACTCTGATGTTGAGGACATCAGATCATTCCCGTCCCTTGTATAACTGAGCGGGACAAAAAACATTGAGAACAGCAACAGTCCTATAAACAGGTAAGTCTTACGCGAATGCAATTCTCCTTACTCCTGATTAGGTTGAATTAAACTGCCTATTTTTGGACTGAAGCTGATTAAGTGTTTCGACAAGAAGAACTTGTCTATCCAGTATTTCATTAATTAGATAGACAGAATATTGAATGGAACCATCACAGACTAGTACAAAAAGAGGAGAGGGGGCTACAACCCCCACTATATAGAATTTCATCACTCTCGAATAGACAGACGATGACTTCCAATTAGAATTGCTACTATACCAACTACCGGGAGAGGCACGACTTGGACCAAGATGTTGATGAGGTGTGACTCCGAAACAAAGTTCATCAAAGAGCCTAGATCAAAGAATGTCAATACAGCATCTGCAATGATGTACCACATGAAGGATATTACCACAAGCATCATACCTCTGATGTTGTTGATTCTATAGGCTCCACTCTTTGTGTCTTCGTAGGCAGGATTGCTGGCTGCAATTCCTATGCCTACTAGGGCACCTCCAACGCAGCTCATGAATGAGGTTGATATCAAGAGTAAAACCTGATTCAGTTCAAGGGTGAGTAGTACGATATATAGGACACTTGGAATGAGGACGATTGGAACTATAAGAAGCACTGACTGAACTCCCTTTGCCTGCACATACCTCTTGACCCCATCTGGTGCTGCCTGGATTGTCCACAACTGGTCCCTCGACTCGAGAAATCCAGCCCCACCAAAGACCTGAACACCTAGGAACCCGAGCATCAATGACATCATCACAATGACTGAGGTCAAATCAAGCTCCCCTGACCGGATGAAGACAAAGAAGGGGATTATCGACGCCAATATCACGAAAAGGGCCAGTCGTGATAGGTTCTCCATCTTACGACCAAAGTCCTTGAATCCAGTGACAATGAGAACACCGAATGACCCACTAGAAACCCTGCGGACTCCACGAAGGACAACATTCTCCCTCTTGATGGTTGTCACTGATTCGACTCTTGCACCTTCTCCTATGATGAAGAAACGATCTGCAGCAAGCAGTCCTAGTGCTACTAAGAGAGTACTGAATCCCCCCAACAAGAGTAGATTACTTGTTAGACTAAGACCTAGTACAGCATCCAGGTATCCGATAGGCATGCCTATTCCGTTACATATCACAGCAACCTGTGATACAATATCTGCACCCCATGTGAAGGGGAAGACCAAGAAGATGTTCATCCCCAGAATTTCAGACATCACAGGTGCAAAGAGTTGAAGTCCCACAAGAGGTATGATTGCCACCAAGCTTATGACAAGCGATAGTCCCTTAGCAAGGTCCTTTCCTCTTGGAGAGGCGCCCAGTCTTGATTGGATTAGTGTCACTAGGAGGTTGGATATCCAGATAGTACTCACTGTTATCACAAAGATGGTGAGGTACATCAGACCCTGTCCAATGAGCGAAACCTGCAGTGCTTGAGCAAAGGGTGCGACTAAGAGAGGAGCAATGAATAGGACATAAAGCCCGTAGATGGAAAACCGTCCAACAAATGATCCTACCATGATCTCTCGAGTCTGTACATTGTTGCTGAGGAGAATTTCCCACTGTCCAATTTTCACCTCTTGAAGAGCGTTAGATAAAGGTAGAATCAGCAGAATCACCCACAGGAACATAATACTTGCACGCATCAAACCCGGCATCACAGCGGCAACTACCAGTTGTGGAATTCCCAGTACTTCATTGAGAATGTACCCCATCAGATAGGGGGCTACCACGACCGCCCATATGATACCTGCAAGAAAGGATGTCAACACGAATGCAGTCCGATGATTCTTGACTCCGCTTGTCTGGACTTGAAACTCAGCCTTTGCAATGTAGAACCAGTTTCTAGTCATCTTAGTCATCTCCAAGCAAGAAGTGCCTCACGGTCTACCCTACCACCAACTATCTTCAGGTAGGCCTCCTCAAGTGTCACGGCACCTGCAGCTTGAACAACTGCATCTGGGGATCCTACTGTGACAAGCTCACCTTCATTGAGGATACCAATGGTATCACAGACATCCTGTGCAAAGTTCGTCATGTGAGTACAGATGAAGAAACTCGTATCGGTCTCCTCAGCCAGCGCAAGTATCAGGTCCT
>JAEOST010000537.1 GCA_016840245.1 Candidatus Thorarchaeota archaeon | reverse complement strand
GAAGCTGAGCAAGACTGAGGAAGGAAAGCCCCTGATGCAATTGTTGAAACAACAACAACGGACGATTCCCTCAGTCAGAGTCTACTCAGATCCTGCAATAGCAAATGAGGTTCTGAAAACGTTCAACAAGATATTTCCCCGTGCTGAGGCTCCAAGATATCGTGAGGATGACTATGATCTCACAGATTACTAGTGAACATTGAATCTTTCTACACCAAGTGTTTGATCAGTTCTCTGACCTTTTCTAATCCTTGACAAATGTAGACAACTCCAAAGACAGCCTCTAGAAGTGTTCCTTTATCATGCTCCATCTCTGATTTTGTGGTTGTCTGTGGATCAAAGTGGATACGATGTTCATACAGACTCCATTCATCACACACTTGTGCCATGTTTTCATTACTCACCAAGTCTGCTCTCTCTTGAGTGAGGTTTCCTACATCTACATCTTCAATCCTCCAGAGGTAATGTAGCACGGCCAATGAGATTGCAGCATCCCCCACAAGAGCGATTGCCTGTCCCATCTCGCTTAGATCTATGAGAACTTGAAACGCGTCCTTTGTGAGGGGGCTATTCTTCTCTGCAAGATAATGGGTCTTGAGCTCAGAGAAGATGTTCTTGGTACTGGGTTGAAACATTGAAGCCACAAGCATCTCATTCTCTGAGAAACTCGTGTCAAGTACAATCTCCAGACTTTGTGAAAGAGACCCCTGTATCCTCGTTATAGAGTGTACAATGTATTCAAGGTCTTCTCTCCATTTCTTCAACTTTCCAAGTAACCTTGTGTTCTGTGAAGGAGTGGTTTCTTCAGTCCTAGTGATGGCATCCAAAAGAAGTTGGATTTTGTTCTCTATTCCAATATGCTCCCATGCAAAGTCAGTCATACTCTCACCTTCTGGGTAGGACCTGTGTGATGATTGCCTCTTCTGATGAGGTTCGTTCGACATGTATCGTCTTGAGAGAATAATCCGTTGCCAATAGGGTCAGTGCCAGAGTTATCAGTTGTGACCCTTGAGTGACATCGATAACTATGTCATTGTCTTCGATATGGTCTAGCATCACTGCTTCAATTGCGTTATAGGTGGCCTTCAGGTTTGCTCTACCTGATGTACTGGGATTTCCAACGATGTCCTCACCCAACTCGTTCCAGTGTCCCTCCCACTTCATCTTGGTCCCATCTGGTATGTATCTATCAAGATTCTTTGATGCACTCTTGAAGACCTCTTTCTCAACAAAGAGATGGAGCGTATCGAGCTTGAAGTCTCGACTCCTGCTTATCCAAGAAATGAAGAGTCGCTGGTCTCGCGGTTGTCCAAGTGAGGTGAGATAGGTCACTCGTCTGGAAACTCCCAGAGCCCGTCTCACAGGATGAATTGCCTTTGGTTCTAACCGGAATACTCTCTGCTGAGAGACCTTACTACTTGAAATGATTCCTAGATTCTCAAGGTGTTTGGTGTTGAAGTAGAGCTTTGGATCAGTCACGACAAAGTCTTCGGGATTGAGTTTCTTTCTCCCTTTAGTCCTCACAGTTTGAGCTGCCATGTCTTTGCGGATACTGTCCCTGATTTCGCTACCAGTCTTAGGTCCTCCCTCAAGTTGGTCGAGGATGACCCGCCTAGCTCGGACGCTCTCCACTTCTTTTCGTATAACTTCATCAGCGTCAGACCAAAACATCGCATCTCACAACCCTCTTAGACACTATATAACATATATAGTATGTGTATGTTTCAGCTTCCTCAGCTGCCCTTCATACATGATGTCTGGAACCCTTGTGAGACCTCATTTTATGCCGTTTGCGGACAGTTTATCCATACATAATATACATATGTCATATATATTTTGATATAAATTGAGGCCAATCCGATAAAGCTTTAAATGGTATCTTCCGGAACTCTAGTGTAGCATAGAGTTTTGCGACTCTAAGTGATTGTCTTGTAGCACATCACTGCACAAGAACTACAAAATATTGAGGACCGAATTATCATGGCTGAAGACGAATTTCTTGGCGCTAAGCCCATCGTTATTGACAACGGTACTGGCCTTAGCAAAAATGGCTACGCTGGTGAAGACCAGCCCCGTAGCGTGTGGCCGACACTAATCGGCTATCCGAGATATGAGAGCATCATGACCGATGTAGATCACTACACAAACTTCTGAGTCCGTCGCGACTCGAAGGTGGATGAGACTACTACATCGGCGAAGAAGCAATCAATCTCAGAGGTGTCCTACGACTCGTTTACCCCATTACTCATGGTGTAATTG
>JAEOST010000536.1 GCA_016840245.1 Candidatus Thorarchaeota archaeon | reverse complement strand
GCTTCAGATCTGACGTGCAATCACTTTTGAAAATCTTATCAAGCTTAGTTGTCCAATCCTCCCATTCCCATAGACCATCTTTGAAAAATTTTGAGACCTTGACAGACTGACGAGTGTAGTCTACAAGATCGAAGATGAAGTGGTCACGTACTAATTCCATTGCTTTGAGTTCATCTACGATCTGTGGTATAATCTGAGGAGTGACAAGTGGATACATTGTATAGACAATAAAACCTTCATAACGACCATACGTAGAACCAAAGTAATAGAAGACTGAAAATTCATTCAGAACTTTAGCAAGAGTTTCTTCTTTCTCAGGGAAACTCTGTAGGAGCAGAAGACTCTCACCCATTCCTAACTTCCGTTCATAGGTCTGCATCTTTGGAGGATAGAGGACACCCTTCTCTCTCAGTTTGTTGATCCTGTATCGAACAGTTCTTGCAGGGATGTCAAGAATCTTGCTCAGTTCTGTCGTCGGAAGATTACAACCCCTTTCCTCTAAGGTCAGGAGAATTTTCCTATCTAGTTCATCAAGAGGAACACGTATATGCAAGAACCTTCAACTCACTTTTTCCTTATTTCAGTTATTCTTAAATGTTGGCAAATATACTTATATATTAATCTACCCTATTTTGCATAAGTGGGACATTGTGGCAAGCTTCAAAGCAAGTTTAGCGTAGGCAATAAAGTTTATATATGTTTGCCGATATTTTCTTATTGTAGGTAAATATGGCACGATGTGAACTGTGAATTGCCTTCTTTTATCTGCATTGGATAATACGGGTAGAATCTCAGGAATGCGCCGAAACGGTCGCCGTTCTTTAGGTTCACCGATTATCCATCTGTGTAACAAAAGTGTGTGATAACAATGATGAAACTAAAGACAATCCCCGTAGTTGGCAGAGTTGCAGCATATGTAGAAAATTACGTATCAGAGAGAAAGAAGAGAGAGTATAGAGATTTCTCCCACGAACATCGATGCTATATGGCGGGTGAAGAGGCTTATCGCGAGTTTGAGAATGTCAAAGAACGAGCGCTTATTGAAACAAGACCTGCATTCTATCGGTAAGGGATGCAGGTAAAATCTGAGAGGGTACCTCATCCTCCCTCTCAGTAACCTCTTTCTTTTTGATCAATCTTGCTATGTATTTCTGTGAACACAACAATCTTTACATCAAATACGCAATTCTATGACCAAGGAATTGGTGTGAAGAAACGAGTTGTGTTAATGACATTGGCATTACTTCTTTTCTACTCGTATCTCCCAACTCAGGTAAATTCGCAGTATATGTTTCCAGACAAACCAAAGAATGGTCCCTACATTGATTTGCTCCAATACCAGATAGTGTCAGGTGACGACCAACAGGTCATTGCTTTACTCGATGATGACATCGATCTGATTGGTGACATGATTGATCCAGTCTATCTCCCAATGTTAGAATCTGCAGAAAATATTGAGACTGATAGTATCTCTCGAAACGGATATGGATACATCACAATCAAGTGTAACAAGTATCCCTTCAACATAACTGAGTTCAGAAGAGCTTGCTCATATGCCTTCAACAAGACGTACGTTAGTGAGGTGATATGGAATGGATACTCTGAACCTCAAGATTCATTATTGCCAGTAGTCAACCCCTACTCAGTTGAAGGTCTCCTTGATTTTGACTACTATGATGCAAATTATGAGAAAGCCAATGAACTATTGGACTCTGCTGGATTTCTCGATATTGATGCTGATGGAATGCGAGAGGCTCCAAATGGTTCAGAGTTTGAAATTGATCTTGAGATGGCATCCAGTTCAAACATTGCAGATCAAACATGTGCTAGGTTCGCGTATGATCTCACACAAGTAGGATTGAACATCACAGTTCATCCAGCTTGTTTCTGTGGATATCAAACAAGAGTATACTTACACGAAGACTATGATATGTTCTTCTTTGCTGGTTCATTCGATACATATGATATCACATGGATAGCCTATGAGTTTGGCTTCTACTTCGATGAACCCTACTACAATTACCCAATGTGGGACAACGCTACCTATGATTCCTGGATCAATCAACTGCTACATTCCACGAATTACGAAGAGGTTCTTGAAGCAGCTCATACGATGCAAGAGATTTGGATTCATTCATCACCTGAGATTATCTGTTATGAGAACATGTTCTTCTCAGCATATCGAAATGACAGATTCGAGGGATTTGTAAACGAGTATTCAAAAGGTGTGCCATCTTGGTGGACTAATTATAAGGTTCATCTCAAAACGGGTTTTGGCGGCATATTTCGCTGGAGTAATAATTATGACATGGAGTCCTACAACTTCATGACTGCAGAATCAGTCTATACACACAATGTCTTGCAGATGTTCTACGATAGTCTTTTCCGTTCAGATGGTGATGGTATTGATACTCCATGGCTAGCAACGTCTTACATAGCAGAAACAAGTCTCGATAATCCTTCAGTCCCATCTGGTCATACACGATTCACATTTGATATAATACGGAATGCAACTTGGAGTGATGGTAATCCATTAACAGCTGAAGACATCACATACTCTCTGAATTACTACAG
>JAEOST010000535.1 GCA_016840245.1 Candidatus Thorarchaeota archaeon | reverse complement strand
TTCGGTGCAGACTCTTGAACAATTTTCTGACAGTACCCATAAGTTCAGCATAGCAGCAGCAAAGGCCGATAAGAAACAGAAGAAACTCAAATACAGTGGTGCAGTCTGTATCGCGATACTCCTATCAGGAAATGTTGATAACGACACAAAAAGCTGGGTGATTGAAACTACAAAGCCTCATCGGAAGGTAATGGAAATACCTGTTATAATCGACCCAAATTCAAATGAGATTCATTACAAAATAAAAACTCCATTTGTAGGGCGATTCATCTTTTTACCCGGAAAGGACCTAATCGAATTGTTGATTCGAAAAGCACTCTATGGCATCGAGTCCACATGATCTGTTAAATAAAAGAATAGTCGGGGGAAAATCCCCCAGTTTGTTCATTTACGAGAGTTCATGACCTGCCAGCAGCGTTTGCAAATGCCAGGAGCAGGCATGGTGTTAGCATTGACCCAAACCTTGCACTTAGCAGCAGCGTTGACAGTGCAGCGGTCCATCCTGTGAGGATAGATTTTGCTGCCCATATCACGAACTTTGATCTTTTTTTGGCCGCCACGGCCTTTCTTGTGTGGCAATACCTAATTTCATCCTGCGATGGCCCCAATGGGCAACATCGCTAGCCTCTCCAGTCCACAGAAATCACTGGACTCGCAGTTTCATGAACGGGTTTAAACTCTTGGCTGATTTTCGAGGTCAGAATGAGGGTTTAGTCTGTATCACTGAGAGAACATAACATCTCAAGTTCTTGGTTTTCAACTGTAATCACTGTTATAGAGCAAGAAAGGGGTCTAGCAATGGTAAAAACTTGCGATTCATGTGGGTCGACTGACAGTGTTCAGTTCGTGTACAATTCGTTCTCAGATGGTGGTGATTGGCGATGCAACAGCTGTCTGAACAAGCGATTCCCTGAGGGGTCTCGTATTGTCAAGTTCACTGATACATCCCATCCACATCGACCTGCTTACTATTTGTGTATCGAGTCTCAAGAGGACTTGGATCTCATTATGACTGTGGGTGAGCGAGCACATTCATTAGGCGCAAAGGGAATGGAGGCGTGTTTCTATGCGGCTTTCAAACGTGGACGCCGAATCGGTCCTCACGCATTCACTTTAGGTCACGATGGCAGTGTCGCACGACTTCGGTCTCATGTGGACACTTTACGGATGTACTTGGAAACATCAGAGAAATTTGTCATTGATGAGTAGACTCTGTTACCTAAACAGTAAAGGAAAATACTAACAGGGGACGATACTGTAAGTAGCAGCAGGTGAGCTCTGAGTTGGATCTGGTAGATAAAACAATAATACACGAAATCTCATCCAACTGTAGAATCAGCTATGAGAGTCTCTCACGGAAAACCGGTCTAAGTGCAAATGCAGCAAAGAACAGAGTAACAGCACTTCTCGATAGTGGAACAATTTCTCGTTTTGCTGTTTCTCTCAATGCTGCAATGATCAATGCTGAGTATTTCATGGCATTAGTCATTACTGATGGCACCGAGGATATCGATTCGTTTGTTGGAAGGATGGGTGATAGTCCAATGGTCGGTCATATCAGCCTTCTAGCTAGCGCTAGCGGTGGAGCGTATTTCCTTTGGGGTCAATATATTGGTTCTTCGATGTTGATCGAATTAAGGGCATTCCTTCACGAGCCATCGGAGGTTCAAGATGTTGAGCTTCACTCAATCTTTTGGCGTATTGGAAAGAAAGTAGAGCTCGCTAAATTACATCTTCGAATACTAGCCATTCTCAAACAAAATCCAAGGGCACTAATCAATGACATTGCACACGAAACTAACCTTGCACCAAAGACAGTTAGGCGAGCAATACGTGAACTCATGGATGGTGAGGGTATCCACTTCTCAGCAAGACCTGATATGGCTGCAGGAAAACTCGTGAATTTCTATGTTCGTTTTGAATGGAATGAGAATGAAACCACGCTAGACGAGGTTGTAAGTTGGCTACAGATGAAATATCCCGGGGAGCTTTGGGATCCTACTCTTTCGGTCACAGATCCCATCATCTTCGCAGAATTTGTTGTTGAGAAGCTTCATGATGCTGAAGAGATTGCTCGTCATATTCGAAGCCAATCTTTCGTGAAATCTACTACCACCCTTGTTTCATACTCAAATCAGAAATACTCCTATTTCTCTGAATCAATGCTCGATGATATGATTCGTAAGGCAGGTTACTAAGTTTCCATTTCCCGAAGCAGACACTTCGTTTATCGGAAACTGTTTGGTCATTTCATTCTCATTTTCGCAGTAGCCACTGTACGTGAAATCATATTCATTCTATGAGCAATATAATGTGAAGGTGCAATTGATATGGCAAGCGAGAAAGCATCCCCAAAAATGTGGCGGAAAATTCCACAGCCGAGGAGTCGCACAGGCATGTCTGTGACCTACCGTACGCGCTATGATAGGTAAGCATCCCTTCTCTCCTCCAAATATTCGGATAGAGTGAAAAGTCCTAACTTTCACTCTATTCCGGAGCTCATTCTATTATGACTCACGAGGAAAATTACCGATACGAGATGGGTCCGATCAGACCTCCGAGTGAAGCCTCCAGTCTTTTGATCCGTGTGACTCGAAATTGTGAATGGAACCGTTGCTTATTCTGTCCAGTCTACAAAGACTCCGAGTTCTCTGTTCGACCGGTTGAGTATGTAACGCATGACATCGACCTTGTCAGAGAATATGTTGATTTTCTACGAAAGCCCTCTCACAATATTGTGATCGAAGAGCCCCTCGCATACGATGCTGCAATGCGTTGGGTCAGTCACAATATGAAATCTGTTTTCTTGCAAGACGCAGATTCTCTTGTTATTGGAGCTAATAATATGGCTACAATTCTGAATCATCTAAGAGATAATTTTCCCAACATTGAGAGAGTCACATCGTATGCTAGGTCCTCCACCATCAACAAGATGAGTGTTGATGACCTGATTACTCTTCGAGAGGTTGGTCTAACCCGAATCCACGTGGGTCTTGAATCAGGCTCCAATTCTGTGCTCAAGATGGTGCGTAAAGGCGCATCAAAAGACATCCACATTCAAGCAGGACGGCAAGTTAAGGAGGCTGGAATGGAACTCTCAGAGTACGTCATGCCTGGATTAGGTGGTCGAGGTCTCTCAGAAGAGCATGCTGTCGAATCCGCAGATGCATTGAACAAGATCAATCCCGATTTCATTCGACTGAGACCACTCGCTTTTCCAGTTCGAGCTCCATTGTACGAATTAGTGGCTTCGGGGCAATTTGATCGGTGTAATGATATAGAGATAGTGAAGGAACTTCATACCCTCATTGGGGGGCTTGAAGGGATCTCGAGTTATCTTGTTAGCGACCATATTCTGAATCTATTTGCAGACCTCAAGGGGCAATTACCTGAGGATAAGGACTTCATGATGTCAATACTACAACGGTTTCTAGACATGGATGAAGAAGAGCAGATGCTCTATCGGTTTGGTAGACGTCTGGGATTGTTCCAAAGTCTGGATGATCTTCAATATACACCTAGAAGGGAGCGAGTAATTCGGGTCATGTCTGAAAATAATGTTACTCCGCAGAATATTGATGATTTGATTGACAAAATGATGCAGCG
>JAEOST010000534.1 GCA_016840245.1 Candidatus Thorarchaeota archaeon | reverse complement strand
GTAAACTGCACCTGTTGGATTGTTTGGTGTAATCATGAATATTGCTCTGGTTTCTTTGTCTATAGCCGCCTCAATGTCTTCAACTCGTGGCTGAAACGATTCATCTACAGAAACCTCTTTCACTTCAGCTCCAACTAGGTTTACAGCCATTACTGAGTTGAAGTAGTGGGGAGAGGGCATAATGACATTGTGACCAGGTCCCACTAGTGTCATGATTGCACTTGAAAACGCACTATTCGCACCTGCAGTAATTACAATCTCGTCTTGAGGATTAGCATCAATTCCAGATTGTTGACGTAAGTAGAGTGCCAGTTCTTCTCGTAACTCTAGAAGACCCTCATCAGGTGTATAGACATGTGTTGCAGGATGAGAGATTCGATCCTTCAATACCGTAAGTGCATCCTCAGGAGGGATGTGACCGGGAAGGCCTTGGCCCAGATTCAAGAAACCAGGGGACTTGATGAATCTCTTTGCTGCTTCAGCAAGTTTGACGATGGGGGGTGGCATGATGTCATCGGTACGATATTTCATGGATTGCACCAAGCTACAGTAAGGCATTGGAACCAGTGCAAAGCGGATTCCTTCTAGTCCCAAGTCCACGCTGATATTCACTATTGATTGGGTACGATATAACATTACCTCAATAGAAGAGGGGTTTAGGAATCATTATATCGCGTGTCTGTTGGCGATTCCGTGTGGCAGTGATGAATCAGGTGGCTGAAGGAAGAAAAGAAGTGCAGAAAGCTGCTGGGTGGTCAGTCCTAGCTGCAGCATTTCTGACCATCATGAAAGTGGTTACAGGAATGCTGACGAATTCACTCGGAATTCTCTCTGAAGGATTGCACAGTGGTCTTGATTTCGCAGCTGCAGGGATAACTCTTATTGCAGTGAGGAGAGCTTCAAAGGCACCTGACGAGGACCATCTCTACGGACATGGGAAGATAGAGAATTTTGCGGCATTTGCTGAAACCATTATCTTGTGGATAACATCAGTGTGGATCATCCTTGAGGCATGGCATAGAATAGAAATCCAAGATTGGCCGGAGGCATCAATTTGGGGGATCGTCATCATGGTGATTGGAGTCATCGTCACCTATATGCAAAGCAGAAGCCTCTATCGAACGGCAGAAAAACATGGGAGCCAAGCACTCGAAGCAGACGCTCTACATTTCAGAACGGATATGATCAGCTCAGTTGTGGTTCTGTTAGGTCTTGGATTTGTTATGATTGATTTCCCGATTGCAGACCCCATAGCAGCAATTGGAGTTGCAATCATTATTTTCGTTGTTTCAGCCAGACTTGGTAAGCGAACGTTCGATGCACTGACAGATAGAGCACCAGAGGGATTGCAGGAAGAAATCATGCAGAGAGTGTCAGAGGTAAGTGGAGTCGTTGAATGCAAACGTGTGCGTGCGCGACATTCTGGACCAGAATTATTCGCAGATATTGTTGTTACGATAGATGAAACTATAGCTACAGCAGAAGCACATAGTATTGCTGAGTCTATAGAACTGAAACTTGTTGGATTGGCACATAGAGTAGATGTTGTTGTGCATATCGAACCAGCTGAAGGTGACATATCACAATATTCCAAAATGAACATCTATGACCAAATGCAAGTCATTGCTCGCAGACTCCCTGAGGTTCAAAGTGTACACAACATCAGGGTATTCGAGATTGCAGAGTGCATCGATATAGCAGCAGATCTTGAGATGTCAGCTGATTTGACACTGGAAAAGGCTCACGCCGTTTCAGAACTCTATGAAGAGCGATTGAGAGCCCTTGTAGGAGATTGTATCAATTCAGTTACTCTCCATTTGGAAACAACCATGACAAAGGACAAGGCGGAGGATATTACATCAGAATCCTCTGAGATTGTCAAAGCTGTGAAGATAGTTGTTTCTGAATTCTCACCACCTGTAGGCTATCGGGAAGCAAAGATACGGGAAGAACGAGTTGGCGTTTCTGTACTGTTAGACTGTACTATTCCAGGTCAGATGACCCTAACTGAGAGCCATGACATTGCAGATAAAATAGAGAAGAAAATACTAGAGAGACTAGAATCTGTCAAGTCAGTTTTTGTTCACTTCGACCCGGTTTGACCCAAGGTTAATATTCAGCCACGGTTGATGCAATGTAGAGGTTCTGGAAAGATGAATGAAGAATGTGCAGGTAAGATACTTGGGTCCCCAGAGGCTCAGGTTATACAGACCAAAGAATTTGAGATGAAACAACCCTTGCTTGTCTGTTGTTTCCCCTCAGCGGGAGTTGTTGGAACAATAGCAGCCAACACTCTGATTGAGAAATTTGAGATGGAAGAAGTCGCTCACGTCAGATCAAAGTATATGCCTTCAGCGGCAGTTTTCTTGGAAGGACGTCTACGCCATCCCTTCAGAATCTATGGGAAAAAGGAAAAGAACCTACTCGTTGTCACTGCAGAACTACCTGTCGCAGATGATGGACTTTACCCAGTAAGCTCAGCTCTCCTTGATTGGGGAGCAACAGTTGGAGCAAAGGAAACTGTCATACTTGATGGAATTCCTGTGCAGGGACTGCCTTCAGATCGGAAGGTATTATTCGCTGCAGAAGAGGAAAAGATTGGCGAATTGGAAGAAGACGAAACCATGGAGATTCTCTCTAAGGGAATCATCACTGGAATTGCGGGTTCAATCCTTTCTGAGACCCTATGTAGAGACATGGTAGGATTTGCACTTCTCACACCAGCCATAGCTATGGTTCCAGACCCAGAGGGAGCAGTGCAGCTATTAGAGGCACTCAATAGACTCTACAATGTTGGTGTGGATGTCACAGAATTAAAGGAAAGCGCG